>DAOKZF010000037.1:0-10398 GCA_035325785.1 Miltoncostaeaceae bacterium | reverse complement strand
CGCCCGTCGGCGTCGCGCGCGGGATCAGCGCGGCAATTCGCCCTCGTAGGGCAGGCCCTCGACGGCCCAGGCGATGATCCCGCCCTCGATGTTCGCCACCGCGCCGAAGCCACCGACCTCGTTCAGATAGGCGGTCACCTGACCGCTGCGGTTGCCGCCGCGACAGAGGATCGCCAACCGCCGATCGGTGGGGATCCGGTCCAATCCCGACAGGAAGCGGCTCATCGGCAACAGGATGGTGCCCGGAACATGCTGGGCGGCATGCTCGTCATCCTCGCGGCAGTCGACGATCGTCAGCTCGCCGGCGCTCCACGCCGCATGCGCCTCCCTCACCGACAGGTCCGCCACGAGAGTGTCCCGGACCCTCAGAAGGTGGCGACGGTGCGGTACAGGGTGTCGCGCTGCACGGCGCGCCGACCGGTGGCCTCGATTGCGCGCACCATGCGCTCGCTGTCGAGACGGAAGGCGGTGCCGGCGGCGCGCACCACGTTCTCCTCGATCATGATCGAACCCATGTCGTCGCAGCCGAACTCGAGCGCCAGCTGGCCGATGCGCAGGCCCTGCGTGACCCACGACGACTGGAAGTGGGGGAAGTTGTCGAGGTACAGCCGCGCGACGGCGATCGTCATCAGATAGTCCGCGGCGGTGGTGGGCACATGGTCCTCCCCGCGTGCGCTGCCGCCGCCGGCCTGATAGCTCCAACAGATGAAGGCCTTGAAGGCGCCCTCGTGGCCCTCATCCTGCAGCTCCCGCAGGCGGCGCAGATGCTCGACGCGGTCCTCCCACGTGTCGATCGTGCCGTACATCATGCTGGCCGAGCTCGACATGCCCGCCCGGTGCGCCGCGCGCATCACGCCCAGCCATTCGTCGCTGGTGGTCTTGCGCGGCGCGATGATCCTGCGCACTCGGTCGACCAGGATCTCGGCGCCGCCCCCGGGAAGCGAGTCGTGACCGGCGGCCCGCAGACGGGCCATCGTCTCGTCCAGCGTCAGCTTGGAGATCTTGCTGATGTGCAGCACCTCGGACGGCGACAGCGCATGCAGGTGGATCGGGTAGCGCGCCTTGATGTCGCGGAAGAGGTCCTCGTACCACTCGATCCGCAGGTTCGGGTGATGGCCGCCCTGCAGCAACAGCGCGGTGCCGCCCAGATCGAGGGTCTCCTCGATCTTGCGGAAGATCACCGACTTGGGCAGGACGTAGCCCTCGGGGTCCATCGGCCGGCGGTAGAAGGCGCAGAAGTCGCAGTCGGTGATGCAGAAGTTGGTGTAGTTGACGTTCCGGTCGATGTTGAACGTCGCGACATCCGGGTCGCTCGCCCGGTTGCGCATCTCCGTTGCCGCCGCCCCGATCGACACCAGGTCGCGCGACGCCAGCAGCGTGACGGCGTCCTCATCGGCCAGCCGTCGGCCGGCGAGCACCCCGGCGAGAATGTCCTCGACCTCGGCGGTGCTGGGGGTGGGGTGCGGTGCGAGCGTGGCCATTCGGTGATTCTACGCCGCCGCCAGGGGTGAGGCCGAAAGCTCGCCGGCGGCGACGGCGGCGTCGAGGAAGGCGGCCAGCCCCGCGCGTTCGGGCGGACCGAACTCGTAACGGAGGCGTCCCAGATACGGCGCGATGAAGTCCGCCGGGAACGGGAAGCGTTCGGCCGCGGCGGCGATCACCGCCTGCGGGTCGGCGCGGAACGACTCACGTGCCTGTACCAGATCTCGTTCGAGTGCCTCGAGGGCCGCCGGGCGCGCGGCCGCGGTGTCGGCCCGCGCCGCCCAGACGGCGAACACCATCGGCAGGCCGCTGCGCCGATGCCCAGCCTCGGCCAGGTCGGTGTGGTGGGGGGCGAACGGGTTGCGCAGGGCGGCCAGCGCCTCATCGGCGATCAACAGCACACCGTCGTGCGCGTCCAGCGCCGCGGCGGGATCGCCGGCCAGGATGGTGAACGGTGCCGCGCGCTCTCCCAGCAGCACCCGCAGCAGGGCGACCGACGTCGCGCTGTGCGGAGTGACCGCCACCGTGCGCACCCGTTCGAACGGCACCCGCGAGAACAGCTGGATCGAGTCGACCGCCCCGGCGGCGGTCACCGAGGCGACCGGCAACAGCCGCAGGCGGTCGGCGTGGCGGGCGTAGGCGATACTCGACATCGCCGACACGTCGAGCTGATCGGCGAGCACCATGCGGTTCAGGGTGGTGGGCAGGCCATCGGTGAAGACCAGCCGCGGGTCGGCCGCCCGTTCCAACCCGTGGAACAGCGGATACATGTTGAGAGCGCAGATGCGCCCGACCCGCAGAAGGTTCATCCGCGGTCCTCGTCGACGATCGTCCGTCCGATCGCCGCGGCCAGTTGCTCCAGCGCGCGCGGTTCGTCGTCGGGAACCGCCCATCCGTCGGCGCCGAAGGCGATCGCCACCTGGCAGGCCTGCGCCCCCAGCAGGCGCCAATCGGGGCGCACGATCACCGTCTGCGGCAGAACGGAGCGGGCGACGCCGATCACGGTGAGGTCCTCGACCCCCCATGATCCGGGCCGCTCGCCATCGCCCGTGCTGGGCACCAGGGTGACCGCGCGCAGCAGTCCGGTCTGCTCGGCCAACTGCGCGAGGTCGCGCAGGCGCGCCGCGATGCGCTCGTCGCTGTGTCCCAACCCGTAGAGGACGGTCGCTTCGCTCGGCCGGCCGGATGCGTGAGCGGCCCGATGCTCCTCCACCGTCCCCTCGGTGTCGCCATCGACCAGACGGTCCGCCGGCGCGGGCCCCCGGCGCACGCGGATCGGGGGCGGCGCGCCGTCGGTCGATGTCGGGGCCACCGCCAGGGGGCGACGCGCCGACAGGAGGGCGGTCAGTTCAGAGAGGTCGTTCATGCGTATCGGTTCATCACTCCGGCGGCGATTTCGCGCAGGGCCGCGGTTGTGGCACCACCGGTCGGGCCCTCCTCGACCGCGGCGCGGGCGGTGCTCACATAGGCGAGCGCCCGCTCACGGGCGGCGGCGGTTCCCGGATGGCGTGCCAGATGGTCGCACAGCGCCTCCCGGTCGGCGTCGCTGTCGGCCGCGCCGATCGCCTGTCGCAAGGCGGGTTCATGACGCAGGGCGTAGATCACCGGGAGGGTGACCGTGCCGTCGCGCAGGTCGGTGCCGCGACGCTTGCCGGTCTGCTCCGGCGAGCCGGCGACATCGAGGATGTCGTCGAAGATCTGGAACGCGAGGCCGACGTGGTCGCCGAACGTGGCCAGGTTCTCCTGGGCGGCGGCGTCGGCTCCTCCGATCAGCGCGCCGAGGCGACAGGCCACCGCGAACAGCGCCCCGGTCTTGCGCCGGCAACGGGCGAGGTAGTCCCCCTCGCTCAGATCAAGATCGAAGGCCGCCTGGTTCTGGTCCATCTCCCCCCGGGACAGGCCCAGGGCGGCCGTCGCCAGGTGCCGGACGGCGTCGGGGCGCTCGGTTTCGGTCAGCACGCCGAAGGCGCGGGCGAACAGGAAATCGCCGGTGCCGATCGCGGTCGCGGGCCCGTGGGCGGCCGCGACCGTCGGACGGCCACGGCGCAGACCGGCGTCGTCCAACAGATCGTCGTGAACCAGGGTCGCCATGTGGACCAGCTCGACCGCCGCGGCGGCCTGCACGAGGGCCGCGCGTCGATCCCGATCGTGCAGCGCATCGTTCGGCGCGCAGCAGAACACCAGCAACGGGCGGATGCGTTTACCGCCGGCGGCGAGCGTGTCGGCCGCCGGATCGGCCAACTCGCGTCGGTAGCCGGCGACCGCTTGAGCGAGGAATGCCTCGCACTCGGCCAACAGCGGCCGGAAGGCCGCGACCGCCGCCAGGGCGGTCGGAGAACTCACGCCGGAACCCGGCCGTAATGCAGGGCGACGATGCCGGCGGCGAACAGCCGCCAACGGACATCGGTCAACCCGCTGTGCGCCATGCGTGCGGCCAGGGCGGGCGGTTCCGGGAAGCGGCGGACCGACGCCGGCAGGTAGCGATAGGCCGCGCCGTCGCGTCCGAGCAGCCGCCCCAACTGCGGCACGACACGATCGAACCACAATCGGTAGAAGGCGCGCAGCCGGCGGGGGGTGGTGATTTCCAGGATCACCACGCGGCCGCCGGGGCGCACCACGCGGGTCATCTCCGCCAGGGCCCGATCCAGATCGGCCACGTTGCGAATGCCGAAGGCGACCGTCGCCGCATCGAAGTGGTTGTCGGCGAACGGCAGGTTGAGGGCATCGCCCACCTGGAATTCCACCGACGAGCCGCGCGCGGCGGCCTTCTGCTGAGCCCGGGCGATCATGCGGGGCGAGAAGTCCAGGCCGACCACCCGGCCGCGGTCGGTCACCCGTTCCTCCAGCGCGAAGGCCAGATCGCCGGTGCCGCTGCAGCAGTCGAGCGCCCGATCGGAGCAGCACACATCGGCCGCGGCCGCCGCGGCCGCGCGCCAGCGCCCGTCGATGCCGCAGGTCATCGCGCGGTTCAGCAGGTCGTACCGGGGAGCGATGCGGTCAAACATCGCCCGGACGTCGTCGGCGGGCAGAAGCCCGGATTCGCTGGTCACGCACCCTCCGCGGGGCTGTCGGTTTCACCCCAGCGAATGCTGAGGTGGTTCGCCACCCCCAGCGCGTCCAGCGCGCGGGCGACGATGTGGTCGACCAGATCGTCGACGCTTCGCGGCAAACCATAGAACCCGGGGGAGGCGGGCATCACCAGCCCGCCCGCCCGCGTCACCGCGGCCATGTTGTCGATCTGGATCAGGCTCAGGGGGGTCTCGCGGGTCAACAGCACCAGCGGACGGCGTTCCTTCAGCATCACGTCCGCGCAGCGGTGGATCAGGTTGCGCCCGGTGCCGTGTGCGATGCCGCCGAGAGTGGCGGATGAACAGGGCGCGATCAGCGCCGCCGCCGCCCCGGAGGAGCCGGAGGCGAACGGGGCGGTCAGATCGTTCAGGCCGAGCACCGCGACGGTTCCCGGCCCGGTCGCATTGCGCGCGACGAACTCGCGGACCACCGCGTCGCGGTCGTCGGGCGGTTGCGGGCCGCCCTCCAGTAGCTCGTGGCTGATCACATGCGCGCCGGAATCGCTGACGCACAGGCCCACCTCACAGCCGGAGGCGGTCAGTGCGTGCAGCGCGCGGGCGGCGTAGGCGGCGCCGCTCGCGCCGCTCACTCCCAGAAAGATCCGCATCGGGCGGATGTTAGTGCACCGCCCTCGATCGGCGGCGGGACGGATGGTCCCACAACGCACACCGCCCGCACTTTCGTGCGGGCGGTGCGGTGGTGCCGAGGTGACGCTGGGGCGTTACTTGAACTCCTCGCCCACGCCACCGAGGAACGCGCCGAGCTCCTGGTACTCCTTGTCGCTGAAGTTCGCGAACGGAGGCATGGCCGGCGGCGGGGACTGCAGGAACTGCTTGGCGTTGTCCGCGCTGATCGGCGCATTGATCACCGGGACGTTCGCGACCGTACCGATGCTGCTCAGGTTCGGTCCCGGCCCGGGCGATCCGACGCCCTTCATCTGGTGGCAGCTGGTGCAACCGCTGGTGAGGAAGAGCTCCATACCGGCCTCGGCCTCGGGGGTGAGGTTGGTGAAGGTGATCCCCTCCTCGCCACCCGCGCCCGCCTGGGACCCCTTGTGGGTGAGGTAGACGAGGCTGATGACCACGAGGATCGCGGTCGCCACGGCCACCGGACGCTTGTTCAGGCGGCGCTCGGGGCCACGGTCGATGAACGGCAGAGCGATCAACAGACCCATGAGAACGTTCGGCACGATGAACGTCGCCATGATCACCGGGGTGAAGACGTCCTGCCCCTTGAAGATCTTCAGCAGCTGGAAGAGGAACAGGAAGTACCACTCCGGCCGCGGGTCGTAGCTCTCGGTGGCCGGGTCGACCGGGTCACCGACCTCCATCCGCTGCCAGATCGCCATCGCGATCACGGCGGCGACGGCCAACAGGGCGATCAGGTGGTCCTTGTAAATGGCGTAGGGGAAGAAGGGCTTGCCCTCGGCCTTCGCCTGCGCATAGTCGCGCTTGTAGTACTCCTTCTGGCCCTGTTTCACGACCGCTCCTCCGTCCCGACCGGCGCCTGGGGCTGAGTGGGGGCCGCGGTCACCTTGCGCCGGCCGTACTGCAGCCGTTCGGCCTCCGCCGCCTGCTTGGCCGCCGCCTCCGCGCGCTCAACCCGCATGCGCCGCTTGCTGTAGGGCGGCTCCGAGATGCCGAGCTTGCTCACGAAGAAGAGGTGTAAGCCGAGGAATGTTGCGATACCGCCGGGTATCACCAACATATGGATGGAATAGAACCGCGAGAGTGTTTCCGGTCCGAACTCCGCCCCGCCGCGCATGATGTCGGCGACGTACGGGCCGAGGATCGGGGCGCTGGCGGTGATGTTGACCGCGACGATGGTCGCCCAGTAGGCCTTCTGGTCCCACACCAGCAGGTAGCCGGTGAGGCCCATGAACATCGTGAGGATCAACAGCAGGGCGCCGGTGACCCAGGTCAACTCGCGCGGGTACTTGTACGAACCGAAGAGGAAGACGCGACCCATGTGCAGGAAGACGATGATGATCATGGCGCTGGCGCCCCACTTGTGCATGCCTCGCACAAGCCAGCCCCAGGTCACTTCATTGGTGATGTGCTCGATGCTGCTGTACGCACCGCCGGCGGTGTCCGGGCGGTAGTACATCGCCAACACGATGCCGGTGATCGCCTGAAGCGAGAACAGCACCATGGCGGTGAAACCCAGCGTCTGGAACCAGCTGGTTTCCTTCGGGATGTTGCGGAAAAGAAACCATTTCGCCCCGGTGGTGACGCCGGAGCGCTCATCGGCGAAGTCGACGAGCCCCTGACCGGCCTTCATCACGGGGTTCTTGGGTCCGATGTCGATGTTCCGCAGCTCGACCGGCCCTGTGTCCATGTCTTTGGTTGCCACTGCTTTGCGCCTCTCTAGAACGGGTAGAGGTTGGCCAGCATGCCGTTGACCGCTTCACCCGGTCCGTGCAGCCGGTAGGGGTTCTGGTTCTCGTCGATCGAGAACGCGATCCCGACCAGCACCCGATCCTCGGGCTTGGCCTTCGCGGTCGACACGCCCTCCGCCGGGCTGGTGGTCAACGCCACGTCCTTGCCGTCGGGCGTCACGATCTTGACGTCGAACCGGTCGAGCGGGCGGGGCGGCGGACCGCCGGTCACCCGGCGCAGCGCGTCGTAGGCGCCACCGTGGCACGGGCAGGTGAAGCTGTCACCACCCTTCGAGTACTGGGTCGGGCAGCCCAGGTGGGCGCAGCGACTCCAGATCGCGATGATCGTGTTGTCCTTGTGCCGGATGAACGCCCGGCGGTCGGCCTCGGGATCGGGGCCGTTGAACGCGATCGAGGTGACCTCGCCGTTCGGGAAGTCGGACAGCGGGCCGACATCGACCCAGCGCCACTTCTCGGGCTTCACGGTGTCGGCGACCGCGAAGCCGACCACCGGAACAAGGATTGCGGCACCCATCACCGCGCCACCGGCGACCGCGACGCCGCTCAGGAACTTGGTGCGCGTGATGTATGCCGGATCGTCGTGAGGATCATTTGCGGCGTCGGTGACATGGGCGGCCGGGCCGGTGTACTGGCCTCCCCGCTCGTTCACGTCGCCGCCGTCCTCGTGGCTCTCAGCCAAGCCCCTACCTCCTGCGCGATTTGCGCGTCCACAATCCGTCCGCGGTCAACCCGCAGGCTCCGGTAGTCAACCGGACGGAG
Source organism: Miltoncostaeaceae bacterium (assembly GCA_035325785.1). Lineage (GTDB taxonomy): Bacteria > Actinomycetota > Thermoleophilia > Miltoncostaeales > Miltoncostaeaceae > JAVJSF01. The sequence goes on along the minus strand of DAOKZF010000037.1, from coordinate 2,690 downwards.
CGTGCCGGGTCAACGAAGACAACTCAGGATGGGTGTCCCTTTTCGGGCGGGCCCGATCGGCAGGAGAGCGCCGACCGGGCTCGACGGCGAGCCCCGCTCAGCCGCGCAGCGGCCCCAGGCCGAACTCGGCCCAGCGCTGATCGACCCGCGTGCGCACCTGCTCATTCATGGTCGCCAGCTGCGGCCACGGGCGCACAACTCCCTCGCCCTCCCACTTGCGGGTGGCATCAAAGCCGATCTTCGAGCCGTAGGCGAAGTAGGGGGCCGCGTGATCGAGCGCATCCACCGGCCCCTCCACGATCAGGACATCCCGCCCCGGGTCGACGTTCGAGAAGGCGTGGAAGGCCACCTGGGAGACATCCTGCACGTCGATGTCCTCGTCCACCACGATGATGCAACGGGTGAGCGACAGCATGCCCAGGCCCCAGATGGCGCTCATGAGCTTCTTGGCGTGGCCCGGGTACCGCTTGCGCACCGACACCAGGGCGCAGTTGTGGAACACGCCCTCCAGGGGAAGGTTGTAGTCGACCATGTCCGGCAACATCGTGGTGATGATCGGCCGGAAGATCCGCTCGGTGGCCTTGCCCAGCCACAGGTCCTCCATCGGCGGCGGGCCGACCACCGTGCTGGCGTAAATCGCATCGCGGCGCATTGACATGCCGGTGAGATGGAACGTCGGATACAGGTCCTGGGGCGTGTAGAAGCCCGTGTGGTCCCCGAACGGGCCCTCCGGGCGCAGATCGGACGCGTCCACGTAACCCTCGAGCACGATCTCCGACTCGGCCGGGACCTCCAGGTCGACCGTGCGGCAGCGCGCCATCTCGACGCTCTTCCCGCGCAGGAAGCCGGCCAGCATCATCTCGTCGAGGCCGGGCGGCAGCGGTGCGGTGGCCGAGTAGGTGGTCGCCGGGTGGGTGCCGATCGCGACGGCCACCGGCACCCGACCCTGGGAGTCGCGCAGATGGGCGGCGCCGTCCTTGTGGATCTGCCAGTGCATCATCGCGGTGCGCCGATCGATCTTCTGGATGCGGTACATGCCACAGTTGCGCGCCCCGGTGAGCGGGTCGCGCGAGAAGACCAACGGCAGGGTGATGAACGGCCCGCCGTCATCCGGCCAGCAGTGCATGATCGGCAGCAGATCGAGGTCCGGTTCGTCGATCCACACCTCCTGGCAGGGCGCCTCGCGCACGTTCTTGGCCGAGAACGAGGCCAGCTCCTTCAGCTTGCCCAGGGCCTTCACCTTCGCCATCACGCCCTGAGGGGGTTGCAGGTCGATCAGGTTCGCGATCCGCTCGCCCAGCTGGTCGAGGCTGTCGCTTCCTAGAGCCATGTTGATCCGCCGTTCGCTGCCGAACTGGTTGATCAACAGCGGCATGCGGGACCCGGTCACGTTGGTGAACAGCAGCGCCGGTCCGCCGGCTTTCGACACCCGGTCGGTGATCTCGGTGATCTCCAGATACGGGTCGACCGGGGCGTTGATGCGCACCAGCTCGCCGCTCTTGTCCAGTTTCGCGATCCAGTCGCGCAGCGATTTCACCTCAGGGCCTCGATCAGGTCGGGGGTGGGGGGCAGGCGCTCGGCGAGCGCCCGGAGGGCGGCACGGCCGGCGACCAGCTCGCCGACGCGCAACAGGTGGCATGCCTCGCCCAGAGCGGCTCCGTCCCGGTCGCGCTCGGCGCCGGGACGGGCGGCGATCGCGGCGCAACTGGCGCGCCACAGGAGCACCGCCAGCTCGCGCTCATCGGCGGCGATCAGGTTCGCGCCCAGGGCGATCAGATCGGCGAGCGTCCGGATCGAAAACAGATCATCGGCGCCCGCCACCCGCACCAACCCCTGCGCGTAGCAGTAGTCGCCCGCCAACACCGCCGCCGAACGGTCGGCCGGTTGCAACTGGCGGGGGCGACCGTAATGGAGCAGGAAGCCCTCGAGGATCAGGTCCAGGCCGACCGCCTGATGCGCGTCGAGCGCGGTGCGCACCAGCGGCGCCAACAGGGGGGCCGCCGGTCGATCCATCAGGGCCTCGGCGAGCGTCGGCTCGCCGGCCAGGGTCTCCCTCACCCGATCGCCTCGGCGGCGCGTGCCAGCCCATCGCGCAGAGCCACCAGTTCGGCGTCGCCATGGGTGAGGCCCATGAACCACGTCTCGAACTGGGATGGTGGCGGGTAGATGCCATTGGCCACCAGCGCCCGAGCGAACGCGCCGTAGCGGTCGGTGTCGGCCGCGGTGGCCGACAGGTAGTCGCGCACCGGCCCGGCGGCGAAGAAGGGCGTCAGCATCGAACCGACCCGGTTGATGGTCACCGGCGCGCCCGAGGCGAGGACCGCCTCCTCCAGGGACGCTCCCAGCTCGTCCAGGCGCTCGTACACCCCCGGTTCGCCCAGCGCGCGCAGCACCGCCAGGCCCGCCGCGGTCGCCAGCGGGTTCCCCGACAGCGTGCCCGCTTGGTAGCAGGGGCCCTCCGGGGCCAGGTTCGCCATCAGCTCGCGCCCTCCGCCGAAGGCGCCCACCGGCAGCCCACCGCCGATGATCTTGCCGAAACAACTGATGTCGGCCCGCACACCGTAGCGCTCCTGCGCGCCGCCGGGCGCCACCCGGAAACCGGTGATCACCTCGTCGAAGATCAACAGGGCACCGGTTCGGTCGCAGGCCGCGCGCAGCGCCTCCAGATAGCCCGGCTCCGGAGGCACGAT
>DAOKZF010000036.1:0-11370 GCA_035325785.1 Miltoncostaeaceae bacterium | reverse complement strand
GGGCGCTCGGCGGGCTGAGCGTGGTCGATCAGCACGACGCCGGCGGGGCGTTCGGCGCGCTGGTGCTGATCTTCTTCCTGGTGCGTGGACGGGCGCCCGCCACCTACGCCGGGGTGTTCTTCGTGGTCGCCTTCCTGGAGCTGTACGGCACGTGGATCGGCACCTGGACGTGGATGGAGACCGTTCCCGGCACGCCGATCACCAACGGCAACCCGCCCAGCGGGGTGGCCAGCGGCTACGTCTTTTTCGACATCGTCGCCCTGGCGCTCGCACCCCGGCTGCTCACCGGTCTCGAACGCTGGCGTGCGCGGGCGCGCCGCGGGGGTTCGCTGGGGGTGGGCCGCGCCGTGGCCGAGGGCGAGTCCGGGTCGTGACGGCGCGCCGGGCGGGGGTCGTGGCCGCGGTGGGCGCGCCTTATACTCCTGCGGTCACGCGGGTCGCGCTGGGGCGTAGCCAAGCGGTAAGGCAGCGGGTTTTGGTCCCGCGATCGGGGGTTCGAATCCTCCCGCCCCAACCAGTCCGCGACCGTCCCGGACCGTTCGTTCCCGACCCGACCGAGGTTCTGTGACTATCGGTGTTGTCGTCCTGGCCGCCGGCCAGGGCACCCGCATGCGCTCCGAACTGCCGAAGGTGCTCCATCTGCTCGCCGGGCGTCCCCTGATCGGCTGGGTGCTCGACGCACTGGCCGCCGCCGGGGCCCACCGAACAGTGGTGGTGGTCGGCAACGGGGCCGACCTGGTGCGCGAACGGCTGCCCGACGGGGTGCTGAGCGCCGAGCAGAGCGAGCGTCGCGGCACCGGCGATGCGGCCCGGATCGGCCTCGACGCCCTCGATGAGGCCTGCGACACGGTGCTGATCGCCTGCGGGGACACGCCGCTGATCGACGCCGACCTGATTCGCCGACTCGTGGACGAGCATCGCGCCACCGGGGCGAGCACCACCATGCTGTCCGCCCGTCTGGACGACGCCGGCGGATACGGGCGGATCGTGCGGGCCGCCGACGGGCGGGTGGAGCGGATCGTCGAGGCGCGCGATGCGAACGCGGCGGAACGGGCGATCACCGAGTTCAACGCCGGCCTGTACATCTGCGACCGCGCGGGGCTGCGCGCCGCGCTCGACCGGATCGACACCGACAACGCCCAGGGCGAGCTGTACCTCACCGACGCCGTGGTCGACACCGGCGGTCCGCTGGCCGCGCTGGTGGCCGACGACCCGAACGCCGCGGCCGGCGTGAACGATCGCCTCGATCTGGCGGCCTGCGAGGCCGTGATTCAGGAGCGCCTGCGCGCCGCGCTGATGCGCTCCGGGGTCAGCCTGCCCGATCCGCGCGCCGTCTACCTTGACGCCGATGTGACCGTGGAGCCCGACACCACCCTGTGGCCCGGCACCCACCTGCGGGGCGCGACCCGCGTGGGGCGCGGTTGCCAGATCGGCCCCGACGTGGTCGCCACCGACAGCACGATCGGCGCCGGATGCACGGTGCTCAGCGCCCACCTGGTCGAGGCGAGCGTCGGCGACGGCTGCCGCGTCGGCCCCTTCGCCTACCTGCGCCCCGGAGCGCGCATGGAGGCCGGGGCGAAGGCCGGCACCTACGTGGAGCTGAAGAACACCACCCTCGGCCCGGGAGCGAAGGTGCCGCATCTGTCGTATGTCGGCGATGCCACCGTCGGGGCCGACACCAACATCGGCGCCGGAAACATCACCGCCAACTACGACGGTTTTCGCAAGCATCGCACCGAGATCGGCGCGCGGGTGCGCACCGGTTCAGACTGCGTGTTGGTCGCCCCGGTGCGGATCGGCGACGACGCCATGACCGGCGCCGGGTCGATCATCACCCACGACGTGCCGGACGGGGCACTGGGCATCGCCCGCGCCCGTCAGAACGTGATCGAAGGGTTCACCGCCAAGGCAGAGGCCCGGGCGCGGGCCGCCAAAGAGGCCGACGGCCGCAAGGGGACAGCATGAGCAACACCAGCATCGCGCGCGACGACTCGAAACGGCTGATAGTCTTCGCCGGCCGCTCCAACCAAGAGCTGGGCAACCGGATCGCCGACCTCGTCGGGATCGACCTGGGCGACGTCACCCTGAAGACATTCGCCAACGGCGAGATCTACTGCCGCTACGAGGAGAGCGTCCGCGGCGCGGACGTCTTCCTGGTGCAGTCCACCTGCCAGCCGGTGAACGACAGCCTGATGGAACTGTTGGTGATGATCGACGCCGCCCGCCTGGCGTCGGCCCACCGGATCACGGCCGTGATCCCCTGGTACGGCTACTCGCGCCAAGATAAGAAATCGGCGCCCCGCGAGCCGATCACCGCCAAGTTGGTCGCCGCCATGCTCGAGGCGGCGGGCGTGGACCGCGTGCTGACGATGGACCTGCACGCCGGTCAGGTGCAGGGATTCTTCCACGTGCCGGTCGACCACATGACCGCCCTGCCGATGTTCGTCGACCATTTCCGCGACCGCGTGGACATGGGAGAGATCTCCGACCGGTTGGTGATCGTGTCGCCCGACGCCGGCCGGGCCAAGCTCGCCAGCCACTTCGCCGAACGGCTCGGGGCCGAGCTGGCGGTGCTCACCAAACAGCGCCCGGAGCACAACGCCGCCGAGATCACCCTGCTGATCGGCGACGTGAAGGGCCAGGTGGCGATCCTGATCGACGACATGATCGACACCGCCGGCACCCTGTGCGCCGGGGCGAAGGTGGTCAAGGAGGCCGGCGCCACCCAGGTGTTCGCCTGCGCCACCCACGGGCTGCTGTCGGGGGCCGCCGTTCAGCGCCTGACCGATTCGGTGATCGAACAGGTGGTGCTCTGCGACACCGTGCCGCTGCCGGACGCCGCCCGCACCGACCGGTTCACGGTGATCAGCGCCGATCGGATCCTCGCCGACTCGGTGCGCAACGTCTTCTGCGACGAGTCGGTCAGCGCGATCTTCTCGGGCGAAAACCAGCTCTTCTAGCCCCCGCGGGGCCGCCGCCGGCATCCGGTCCGGCGGCGGCCCCACCCCCGTCAGGTGGCGGCGAGCTCCTCGTCGGCGGGACGCATCACGTCCTGCATGATCAGGATCGCCCCCTCGCCGCTCGCGTACGCCTGCTCGCCGTGGAAGACCACATCCATGCCGAGTGCCTCCTCGCGCTCGTCGGCGCGCAGAGGCATCACCAGCGCGATCAGCCGCAGCAGGAGGTAGGTGGCCACGAACGCGTAGACCGGCGCCGTGAGCACCGCGAGCGCCTGGTGGAGCAGCTGGCTCGGGTTGCCGAACAGCAACCCGTCGGCCACCCCGTTCCACGAGGACTGGGCGAAGACGCCGATGAACAGGATGCCGATGATGCCGCTGACCCCGTGGGCGGCCAGCACGTCCAGGGTCTCGTCCACCCGCGTGCGGGTGCGCCAGACGATCAGGATGTAACAGGGGATCGCCGTGAGGGCGCCCAGGAGCATCGCCCACCCGGGGGCCACGAACCCGGCGGCCGGCGTGATGCCGACGCAGCCGACCACGATCGCCGTGGCGGCGCCGATCGCGGTGACCTTGCGCCCGCGGATCAGGTCGAGCACGAACCACGCAAGCAGGGTGCACGCCGGGCAGAGCAACGTGTTGACGAACGCGAGCACCGACGGAGCGCCGGTCGAATACCCGCTACCGCCGTTGAAGCCGAACCATCCGAACCACAGCAGGCCGGCCCCCAGTAGCACGAAGACCGCGTTGTGGGGCAACAGGGCCTGGCGTCCGTAGTCCCGGCGGGCGCCCACCACCAGGGCGGCGGCGAGGGCTGAGAAACCGGAGGCGATTTCCACCGGCACCCCTCCGGCGAATTCGAGCGCGCCGTTGGATTCCAGCCATCCGCCGCCGAGCGACCAGTGCGCCAACACCGCGTAGACGACCACCGACCAGAGCGCGGCAAACAGAAGAAAGGCACCGAATCGCATCCGTTCGACCACCGCGCCGGCGACCAGCGCGGTCGTGAGGATGCAGAAGGTGCCCTGAAAGGCGAAGAACAGCAGGTGCGGGAACGTGGTCCCCTCCCGCGGAAGCAGCCCGACGTCGTTGAGGAACGCGTGGTGGAGTCCCCCGACGAAGCCGGCGTCACCATCGAAGGCCAGCGAATAGCCGATCACCGTCCAGGTGATGGTTCCGACGGCGATGGCCGAGATGCACATCATGAACGTGTTGAGGGTGTTCTTGGATCGCACCAGCCCGGCATAGAAGAGCCCCAGCGCGGGGGTCATCATCAGCACCAGGGCGGTGGCGATCAACATCCAGGCGGTGTTACCGGTGTCGATCATGGCATCACCGGTGTTACGGCGTCCTCGGCCGTCTCGCCCGTGCGGATCCGGATCGCCTGGGCGAGTTCCAGCACGAAGATCTTGCCGTCGCCGACCTCGCCGGTGTGCGCCCCGGCGCGCAGGGCCTCGATCGCCGGCGCGACGAATCCTTCGGATACCGCGATCTCGAAACGCAGCTTCTCGGAAAGACCCATTTTCACGGTCGTGCCGCGGTAGGTCTCCACCCGATCTCGTTCCCCGCCATGGCCCTGCACGCGGCTTATCGAGTAACCGCGTATGTCGGCGCGGTACAGCTCCTCCAGCACGTGGTTGGCCCGCTCGGGACGGACGATGGCGATCAGGAGCTTCATGACAACCTCCTCGCGCGCGTGTGGAGCCGCGGAAAACGGCGCGCGGGATGATAGGGCCGTCGGGCGCGCGCGTGAAGCGGTCCGCGCGGGACGATGCGCGGCGCCGGTCTGGTAACCTCCCCCGTCGCCCAACGACCAGGAACGCACCTCGCATGGCACACGTCGCTCTCAGCGCCCAGCAGCGCACTCAGCTCGGTAACGGTCCGTCCCGCCGCCTGCGGCGCGAGGGGATGGTCCCGGGGATCATCTACCAGGCCGGTGACCCGTCGCTGACCCTGGCGGTCAACGCCCGCGAGCTGCGTCGCGCGCTCGCCGACGGGGGCCGCTCCGGCGTGATCGACCTGACCGTCACCGGGGACGCCGCCCGTCCCGTGCTGATCAAGGACTGGCAGCTCGACCCGGTGCGCGGCGATCTGACCCACATCGACTTCCAAGAGGTCGACCTCAGCCAGGCCGTCGTCACCACCGTGCCGCTCGTGCTGACCGGGACCCCGATCGGCGTGCGCGAGGGCGGCGTGCTCGACCAGACGATGCGCGAGATCGAGGTCTCCGCCCTGCCGGACGCGCTGCCGGAGCACATCGAGTTGGACGTCACCGACCTCGAGGTGAACGCCTCGGTGTTCGTGTCCGAGGTGAGCGCCCCGAGCGGTGTCACGATCACCTCCGAGAGCGACCTGCTGGTTGCCTCCGTGGTGCCGCCGAGCACCGAGCCGGTTGCCGACGCGGACGCCGCCGGCGACGGTGAGGGCGAGGCCGAGGGCGAATAGCATTCCCGCCGGAGACGGGGACCGAGAGCCGGTCCCCGCGGTCCGGCTGGTCGTGGGCCTGGGTAACCCCGGGCCCCGCTATGCCGGCACCCGTCACAACGCCGGCCAGCTGGTGATCGACGAGCTCGCCCGTCGCCTCGGCGTGGGACGGTTCACCGATCGTTACGCGGGGCGGTTCGTCCAGACGCGCGGACCGGCGGGTCCGGTGGCGCTGCTGGTGCCGACCACCTACATGAACGATTCCGGGCGCAGCGTCGGCCCGGCCGCCGGCGCCCTGCGCCTGAACCGATCCTCGGTGCTGGTGATCCACGACGAGATCGACCTGCCGTTCGGCGGTCTGCGCGCCAAGGTCGGCGGCGGTCACGGCGGCCACAACGGGCTCCGATCGATCATCCAGGCGCTGGGCGGGCGAGATTTCCTGCGCGTGCGCGTGGGGGTCGGTCGCCCGCCCACGGACTTTCGCGGCGATGAGGCCGCCTGGGTGCTCGGTCGCTTCACGGAGCCGGCCGAGGAGGTGCGCGCCCTGCTGACCCGGGCCGCCGACATGGTCGAGAGCGTGCTCGAGGTGGGAATCGACGCCACGATCGCCCGTTTCCACGCCTCCCCCCCCGGCGAGCGGGCCCGTCGCAGGGCGCAGCGCCGGGCTCGGGCGGTCGAGCCGGAACCCGGGCCGATCGACGGCTCCCAGGCGGAACCGGAATGAGCGGCCGAACCGCCATCGACGACCTGCTTCTGGCCGGCCCGCTGGGCGCGGACCTGGCGGCGCACGTCGCGGGCCGCGGCGCGCAGGGGAGCCTGGCGGTCGCCCTGGGGCGCCCGGCGTGGACCCACCTGATCGCGGCGCTCGCGCGCAGCACCGAGCGACCGCTCATGGTGGTCGCCGCCGACGACGGCGAGGCGCGTGACCTGGCCTCGGAACTGGCCGTGCTGTTGGGGCGGGCCGCCCCCCCCCCGTTGGCGCGCCTCCGCCCCCCGGCGGGGGGGGGGGGCCGGGGCCCGCCCCCCCCCCTCGGGGCGCAGGGGGGCCCGGGGGGGGGGGCGGTTGGGACCGCCCGCCAGCGTCGTGGTCGTCGGAGCGCCGGCGCTGCTGGAGGGGGTCCCCGCGGGAGCCGACGAGCCGCTCGCGTTGGAACTCGGCCAGCAGATCACGCTGGAGGACGCCGTCGACCACCTGGCGCTGCTCGGATACGAGCGGGTCGCGCAGGTTGAGGAACGCGGCGACATGGCGGTGCGCGGCGGGATCCTCGATCTGTTCCCCTCCACGGCCGCCGTGCCGGCCCGGATCGAGTTCTTCGGCGACGAGATCGACCGCCTGCGCGCGTTCCCGCCCTTCCCCCAGCGCACGATCCGCCCGATCACCCGTCTGGTCGCCTGGCGGGCGGCGGAGGATCCCGGTGAGGGTGTGGTGGACCCGTTGGCGGAGGACCCCACCGCGTCGCTCATCCGGTTGGCGCCGGGCGAGCACCTGCGCGCGCTGACGGATGCGGCCGAACGGCTCGCCCAGCAGGAGCTGCCCGAACCGTCGGGTGAGGTCCAGGACCTCGACCGGCGCCTGGGGGCGCTCGCGGCGATCGATCTGGTTCCGCCGACGGGCGACCGGCCGGGCGTATTCGATGCGGTGGAGCCCCGCTTCGCCGCCCGTTCGGCGGCCGAGGGCGAGCAGGAGCTGCGCCGGTTGGCGCGCAACCACATGCGGGTGGTGGTGACCTTCGCCCGGCGGGGCGATCTGGCCCGCGCCCTCGGGCGGACCGAGCGGTTGAAGGCGGTCGAATTGGCCGCCGGAGAGCTGCCGCCGCCCGGGATGGTGGGTTTCGCGCCGCTGGCGGTGCACGGCGGTCTGCTCTCGCGCGAGCTGGGGTTGGCGATCATCCCCGAAGAACAGGTGTTGCGCCGGCGTCGGGTCGCCGCCCCGCGCGGACCGGTGGTCGGCAAGCGCCTGGCGAGTTTCCTCGACCTGAAGGTCGGCGACCACGTGGTGCACGAGGACCACGGCATCGGCCGTCTGGACGCCTTCGAGACGCGCACCGTGGCCGGGGTGACCCGCGACTATCTGGCCCTGGCGTTTGCCGGCAGCGACCGTCTGTACGTACCGCACGACCAGCTGGAAAAGGTCACCCGCTACGTGGGTGCCGATGGCTCGGCGCCGTCGCTGTCACGCCTGGGTGGCAAGGCGTGGGATCGGATGAAATCGCGGGCGCGCGCCGCGGTGCGTGAGATGGCCGGCGAGCTGATCGCGCTGTACGAGGCGCGCGCGGCGGCGGTGGGACACGCCTTTCCTCCCGACGACGAGCTGACCCGTGAATTCGAGCGTGGTTTCCCTCACCGGGAAACCACCGACCAGCTGCGCGCGATCGACGCGGTCATGGACGACATGGAACGGCCCCGGCCGATGGACCGCCTGATCTGCGGCGACGTCGGCTTCGGCAAGACCGAGGTCGCCATGCGCGCCGCGGTGAAGTGCGCGGCCGCCGGGCGTCAGGTGATGATGCTCGTGCCGACCACCATCCTGGCCCAGCAGCATCTGGACACCTTCCGCGAGCGGATCGGCGACCTGCCGATCCGCCTGGGCATGATCAACCGCTTCCGCACCCAGGCCGAGGTGAAGGAGGCCCTTTCCGCCTACCGCGACGGCACCCTCGATGTTCTGATCGGCACCCACCGGCTCCTGTCGATGGATGTTCAGCCGAAGGATCTCGGCCTGGTGATCGTCGATGAGGAACAGCGCTTCGGCGTGGCCCAGAAGGAGGCCCTGCGCAAGCTGCGCGTGCAGGTCGATGTGCTGGCGATGAGCGCCACCCCGATCCCGCGCACCCTGCAGATCTCGCTCTCGGGGCTGCGTGACATCAGCGTGATCGAGACCCCGCCGGCCGGTCGTCGACCGATCGCGACCCATGTGGGCGAATACGATGAGGCGGTGGTCGCCGAGGCCCTGCGGCGCGAGGCCGCGCGCAAGGGGCAGAGCTTCTTTCTGCACAACCGGGTCGAGACGATCGAGGACCTGGCGGCGAACCTGCGCGGCCTGGTGCCCGAGCTGCGCATCGTGACCGCCCACGGCAAGATGGCCGAGCACGAGCTGGAGGACGTGATGGTCGGCTTCGTGCGCGGTGAGGCCGACGTGCTGGTGGCCACCAGCATCATCGAGTCGGGCATCGACATCCCGCAGGCCAACACCCTGATCGTCGATCGTGCCGACCGGCTGGGTCTCTCCCAGCTGTACCAGATCCGCGGGCGGGTCGGCCGCTCCGATGTGACCGCCCACGCGTACCTGATGTATCCGGATGCCGCCGAGCTGACCCGTGATGCGGCCTCCCGTCTGCGGGCTCTGGCCGACTACACCGAGCTGGGCAGCGGCCTGAAGATCGCGATGCGCGACCTGGAGATCCGCGGCGCCGGCAACCTGTTGGGCGACGAACAGAGCGGTCACGTGGCCGCCGTCGGATTCGAGCTGTACCTCGAGATGCTCAACGAGGCGGTGCAGGAGGGCCAGGGCGCTCCGCCGCCGGAGCAGGAGGTGCGGATCGAGATCCCCGTTTCGGCCCACATTCCCGCGGCCTACGTGCCGATGGAGGCCGCGAAAATCGACCTCCACCGACGGATCGCGCTGGCGGACGATCTGGAGGAGCTGGAGGGCCTGCGCGGCGAGCTGACCGATCGATTCGGGCCGCCCCCGGCCGCCGTCGAATCGCTGCTCGCGGTGCAGCGGCTGCGCATGAAGGCGCGAATGGTGGACGCCTCCCAGGTGGCGGTGCGTTCGGGGCGGATCTCGCTCGCCCCGGTCAGCCTGACCAGCGCGCAACTGAACGCTCTGCGCGCCGCCCTGCCGAAGGCCACCTACGCCTCGCGCGATCAGGTGGTGTCGTTGCCGGCCGGCAGCGCTCCGGGCGAACGGCTCGCGGCCGCCGAGGCCGCTCTGGACGCTCTGATCGGGGCAGCGCGAGCCGCCTGAGCGGCCTTAAACTCGCGGCAACCGGGCGATCACGGGGTGGCTGCTAGCATCGCGCCGGTTCATGCTCTGTAAGCGATACGGTGGTGGTCAGGTGATACGAGGGCAGCGCAGGATCGGATGGACGACCGCCGTCGCGGTTGCCGCGGTGACGGCGGCGACCCTTGTGGTCGCCGGCTGCGGCAGCGACTCCGCCGATCTGCCCGATGGGACCGCCGCCCGAGTCGGCGACACGCCGATCAGCCAGACGGCGCTCGACCGCCAGATGGAACAGAGCCTCGCGGCGATGGAGAGCCAGGGACAGGCCGCGCCGGCCAAGGATTCCGAGATCTACACGCAGGTGGAGCAGCAGGCTCTCCAGACGCTGGTTCAGCAGCGGATCATCGTCGCCGAGGCGGCCCGGTGCGGCGCCCCTTGCAAGGTGACCAAGGCCGACGTTGCGAACGAGTTGAAGAACATCGTCCGCGACGAGTTCAAGGGCTCTCAGAAGGAGTTCACCGACTTCCTGAAGCAGCGCAAGCTGACCAAGGATGAGGCGCTGGAGATCGTGCGCAACTCGCAGCTGCAGAAGAAGCTGTTCGAGCACGTGACCCGCTCGGTGCGTTTCACCGCCGAGGACGCTCAGAAGTACTACGACGAGAACAAGGATCAGTTCAGCACGCCCGCGGGCCGTGAGGCGCGCCACATTCTCGTTGCCACGGAGGCCGAGGCGCAGGCGATCCGCAAAACCCTCACCCCGGGCAATTTCGCCCAGATCGCCCGGGAGAAGTCGACCGACACCGGCTCCGGGGCGCAGGGCGGTGACCTGGGCCTGATCCAGAAGGGGCAGATGGTGCCCGAGTTCGAGCGGGCGGCCTTCGCGCTGAAGGACGGGCAGATCTCCCAGCCGGTGAAGACACAGTTCGGCTGGCACCTGATCATGGTCAAGGACGTGCCGGCGACCACCACCCCGTTCGCCCAGGCGAAGGCGGGGATCATGCAGAGCCAGCTCGAGCAGGCGCGCCAGCAGGCCTACAACGACTGGGCCGAGAAGGTGATCGGCGACTGGGAGAAGCGCACCGTGTACGCGAACCCCGATCTGAAGCCGCCGGCACAGACGGCGCCGGACGTGACCACCGACTCGGATCAGACCACCACAGAGCCCTGATCCGTCCCTCACCGAATCCTGTGACGGCCGCGCCGGTTGGATACCGGGTCGCGGCCGTCGCTTTTCCGGCGTCGGCGGTTCGATGAACGGCCCCCGTCTGATCGTGGCCGTCGGCCCGGGCGACGCCGACGGCGTCCCGGCCCGGGCGGTGGCCCGACTGGCGCGGGAACTCGACGGCGACCCGGCCCTTACGGTCGACCTGGATGCGGCCACCGCGGCCGTGCTGGGCGTCGCGACGCGCGCGCGTGAGGCGGGTCACCCGCCACCGGACGGGGCGGTGATGGTGGCGTCGAATGCCGTGGCCCACCGATTGGCCCTCGTTCATCCGCAGACCCCGACCTGGCCCGAGCGGGCGCTCTTGCGCGACTGGGCGATCGGCGCCGAGGTCGCCGCGCTGGCGCGGGTGGGCGCCCACCTGCGCCGCGCATGTCCGTGGGACCGCGAGCAGACCGCGGCGACGATCGTCCCCCACACGATCGAGGAGGCCTTCGAGGTGGCCGAGGCGGTCTCGTCCGGGGAGGGGCTGCCCGACGAACTGGGTGACCTCCTGTTCCAGGCGGTGTTCCTCAGCCAGTTGCTGGAGGAGGAGGGCGCGGCCGATCTGGCGAGCGTGGCCCGCGGTCAGGTCGATAAGCTGATCGCCCGCCATCCCCATGTCTACGGTGAGGCGGCGGCGGCCGATGCGGCCGCCGTGGTGGCGCTCTGGGAACGGCGCAAACGGGCCGAGCGGGCGGATCAGGGGATCTTTCACGACCTGCCGGCCGGCCTGCCGGCGTTGGCGTACGCCACGAAGGCCCAGAAGCGCGCCGCGGCGGCCGGCCTGGAGATGGCCGAGGATGAGGCGATCGCGCGGGTGCGGGCGGGGGTGAGCAGGCTCG
>DAOKZF010000035.1:9465-11583 GCA_035325785.1 Miltoncostaeaceae bacterium | reverse complement strand
CCCCAGGAGGCCTTCGCCCAGAGCGAGCCGGTGATCACCACGAGGATCGAGTAGACCAACCCCACGCCGATCGAGACCGTGGTGATCTCGTCGTAGCGCTCCTTGCGGGTGCGCAGGTAGAGGATGGCGCTCACGGCGGCGACGGCGAAGATGATCAGCGCCGCCATCGCGTCGGCCACGTGGAAGTAGAAGATCTTCTGGATGATCCCCTGGTCACCGTCGGTCGGCGCGACGAAGAAGATCCCGAACAGGGACACCACCATCAGCACCGCGGTGATCGCGCTCCAGAGCAGCACCCGTCGCTGGGCGGGTCGGTCAATCATCGAAGACATGGTCATAGGTCGCGTAGGCCACGAGGCAGAAGACTAGTGCATAGATGGCGAGAAACAGACAGTAGCCACGGTATTCCTGCATGTCGATGGTCCCTTGAGTGGCCGCATGGGTGGCTCCCGACGCGGCGATGACCACCGGCACCAGCGGCGGCAGGAACAGGACCGGCAGCAGTGCCTCACGCGCCCGAGCATAGAGCGACAGGCAGGCCATCAGGGAGCCGAGCACGGCGATGCACAGACTCGCCAGCAGACAGACCACCACGACCGCACCCACCTGCACCGGGCCGATCCCGCGGACGAAGAACAGGATTGCGACCGGCACGATCACCAACTCGAGAACGAGCAGGTGAACGTAGAGGCTGATCGCCTTTGCGCTCATGAGCAGCGAACGCGATACGGGCGCCACCAGGATCGCATCGAGGACCCGCTGCTCGCGCTCCGGCACCCACGCCCGGCCGACTCCCAGGACGGCGGTGAGCGCGATCGTCGCCCAGAGGATGCCGCCGATGAAGGGGGTGATGTCGGTCACCTGCGCCGGCAGGCCGTCGGGGGTCTCCAGATCCTGGGCCCGTTCCCCGATGCCGAACTGGAAGAGCAGCATCAGCATGGTCGCGAACAGGAGCATCGCGATCAGAATCTCGCGGGTGCGCAGCTCCAAGCGCAGATCCTTGCGCAGAAGCGCGACAAGCTGACGTCCGGCGTTCGGCTGGGTCCTCACGCGATCAGCTCCTCGTAACGGCGCGCGAAGGCCTCCGGATCGACATCGGTGACCGATTCGTCCAACACACACCGGCCCCGGCGCAGCACCATCGCCCGATCGGCCAACGCCACACCGCGGCGCACCTCGTGGGTCACCATCAGGATGCCGCGATCGGGCCGCTCGGCGCCGATCTCGGCGTCGAGCAGGCGCAGGCCGGGGGCGTCGAGCCCGGCGTGAGGCTCGTCCAGCAGTAACAGTTCCGGCTCCGCCAGCAGCACCCGCGCCAGCCCCAGTCGTTGGGCCATCCCACGGCTGAAGGTGCGCACCGGGTCGTGGGTTCGTGCGAGCAAACCGACCCGCTCCAGCGCGTCCATGATCCGCTCGCGCATATCGCCCAGACCGTGCAGATCGGCGAAGAATTCGAGGTTCTGCACCGCGCTGAGGTCGCGGTAGAGCATCGGTTCGTGACCGAGCAGTCCGATGTGTCCGCGCGCCGCAGCCGCCTGCTCGGGGCAGGGGTGACCGCACACGGTCAGCTCGCCCGCCTCGGGGCGCAGGAGGGTGGCGATGATCCGCAGGAGGGTGCTCTTGCCGGCACCGTTGGCGCCGAGCACGACCAGGCGTTCACCCCGGCGCAGCTCGATATCGACCCCGTCGACTGCGGTCCGTTCGCCGAAGCGCCGGGTGAGGCCCCGACCGCGCAGCAGGACATCGCCGGCGACGGCCCGCTCGGAGGGCTCCGTCACAGGGCGACCGCGAGCGCGACGAAGGCGACATACACCAGGGCGAGGACCGCGTTGGCATGGGCGAAGGCCACCTGTACTCGGTGGGTTTCGCCGGGGCGCACGATCGAGTTCTCGACCGTCAACACGACCGCGCAGATGCCGACCCCGAGGTAGTACGGCCAGCTCACCCCCGCCGCGGTTCCGGCGCCGACGAGGGCGGCGACCGCCAGCAGATGCAGGATGCGCGTGAACCACAGGGCCCGGGCCTCACCGAAGCGCGCGGGCACCGAGTGGATGCCGTGGCGACGGTCGAAATCGATGTCCAACAGGGCATAGATGATGTCGAAGCCACCGATCCAAC
>DAOKZF010000035.1:0-9455 GCA_035325785.1 Miltoncostaeaceae bacterium | reverse complement strand
GCAACCGCCACCCCCATGAGGATCGGCGCCAGAGGCAGCCGCCCGGTCACCGCGATCCACGCCCCCAGGGGCGCGATACCGATGGTGACGCCGAGCACCAGATGGCAGGCCCAGGTGACCCGTTTGGCGAGCGGATACAGCACGAACAGCGCGACCGGTATGGGCCAGAGCACCCAGGTGATCCGCGGCAGTTGGGAGACCGCGACCAGCAGCGCCAGCAGGCTCACGGCGGACAGCGCCCAGACCTGCCCGGGGCTGACCCGCCCGCTGGGCAGCTCCCGCCCGGCGGTGCGCGGGTTGGCGGCATCGATGCGCGCGTCGATCAGGCGGTTGAGGGCCATGGCGAGGGTGCGTGCCCCGACCATCGCCAGAAGAATCCACCCGAGGACGGCCCATTCGGGCAGGCCGTCGGCCGCCAACAGGGCGGCGGCGGCGGCGAACGGGAGAGCGAACACCGTATGGGTGAAGCGCACCAGGCTGAGCAGAGCGGGCACCAGCTCGCGCCCGTGGGCCGGCGATGCCACCGAGGTCGTGTTCACGGGGGCGATGCTATCCCGCGGGTGGCTCGGCGGGCCCGTAGTGGGCGGGTCGGCCGGTGATATGCCCCCAGAACTGGTTGCCGTGGTCGAAGTGCCACCACTCCTCCGTATAGGCCGTGAAACCCTGCGAACGCATCGCCCAATAGAGCAGGCGCCGGTGCTCTCGGGCGGGGCCGGGACGGTCCTCCAGGGCGCGACTGGCTGCCTCGGGGACGAAGGCGTCGAACTCGGTCCCCAGGTCCAGAGGACGTCCGGCGCGATCGGCGAGGGTCAGGTCGACGGCCCCGCCGGTGAGGTGCGGCGGCGGCGCCACCCGCGACGGGGACGGGGGGGTCACGTAACGGGCGGCGGCCTCCTCCAGGGCGTCCGCCGGCCAGTCGGGGTGCGCCGCGATCAGCTCGTCGAGGTAGGTGCGGAAGAGGCTCGCCTGGGTTTCGAGCGGACGGTAGCCGTCCCAAACCAGCAGGCTAAAGCCGTCGGGTAGACCCTGTGCGACGCGCCCAAGGCGGAGCGCCACCCCTTCGCGTACCCAGTTGCGCTCGAGGGCACCGGGCAACCCCTGGCGGTGGTAGGCGGGATGGTCGAACACCCGTGGCCCGATCCTGTCGACCGCGACCAGCCGCTCCTGGCGGGGCTCGAGCGCCGTCTCGCGCCACCCGTCGTTCGCCTCCATCAGCGGCAGCGGACGACCCTCGCCCCGCGCATCCGCGCTCACCACGCGGTCGCCTGAACGCGGGGTCCCGGATCGACCCCGGCGCCGATCGCGACAAAGACCGCCACCCGCTCGGCGGGAGTCGGCAGCGTCGCCGGATCCTCCTCCGGGTGGGCGGCCGCGCGCATCGGGGTACGCATTGCACCGGGGTCGACGGCCACACAGCGGATGCGCCGGTCGGCGAGTTCCTCGCGCAGCATGTCCGTGAGAGCGTTCACGGCCAGTTTGCTGATCGCATAGGCACCCCAGCCGGCGCGACCCGCCGCGCCGCTGGTGACGTTGACGATCGCCGCGCCGGCCGACATTCGTTCCACCACCTCCCGGGTGATCGCCAACAGCCCGGTGATGTTCACATCGAGCACGCGGCGCCAGAGCGCGAAATCCTGGTTGAGCAGCGGCGCGCGCTCGCCGAGCAGCGCCGCGCTGTTGATCAGGACGTCCACTCGGCCGAGGTCGTCGGCCATACGCGCCCCAACCGCGGCCGCCGCAACGGGATCCGCGAGGTCGGCGCCGTAGGCGGACACTCGGCCCCGTTGGCCGTGGGCACGCTCACCCAGCGCCGCGAGTTGGCCGACGTCACGCGCATGGGCGGCGATCCGGGCTCCCCGTTGCAGGTACGCCTCGACGATCGCCGCCCCCAAACCACCAGCGGCGCCCGTGACGATCGCACGGACGCCGCTCAGATCACCCGCATCCATGCGGGCGCGGACTCACGGCTCGGCGAGCCGCGGCGGGTTCGGAGCCTCGGGCGGCTCGGGCTCCGCCTTGCGGATGGCGCTCTCCTCCTGGGTGCCCGCAACCTTGCCGACGTAGGCGGCCACGTCGACCGCATCCTGGCCGGTGACCAGGTTGCGCGGCATCGGGTCCTGGGCGATCGCGATCCACCGCTTCACCACGCCCGCGAACTGGGCGTCGTGCATGTCGCCCTCGAGCCGGTCGGAGCGGAAGGAATCGTCCAGGTTCGGTCCGAGCGTCCCCTGGGTGCCGGCGGCCTGCATGGTGTGGCACCCGCCGCAGGTGTTCTTGAACATCTGCTGGCCATTGTCGAGGTCGGCCTCGGCGAACTTATCGCCGGTGCCGCACCCCACGACGACCAGGGCTGCGGCGCACACACCCGCCGCCGCGAAGGCACGGAGGGTGGACTTTTTCCGAAGAACAAAGGTCATAGGAGATACACCAGGACGAAGAGGAGCACCCAGACCACGTCGACGAAGTGCCAGTAGAGGCTGGCGGCGGCGAGCGGAGTCGCCCATTTCGGCGTGAAGTCGTGAGCGCGCTTGATGCGGACGAACATGATCGTGAGCAGGCTCGCCCCGAGGAACACGTGCAGGCCGTGGAAGCCGGTGAGGGTGTAGAAGGCACCGGCGAAGGCCTTGTCCTGAGCGTTGAACCCGATGTGCACGTATTCGTTGATCTGCAGGATCAGGAAGGTGAAGCCCATCAGGATCGTCAGAAGCAGACCGCGCTCCAGCCCCTTGCGGTCGTTGTGGTGCTTCAGACGGTGCTCCGCCCAATGAAGGGTGAAACTCGACGCCACCAGGACGAGCGTGTTGACCGCGGTCATCGCGACCGGCAGCTCGAACGCCTCGCCCGAGCGCATGAGCGGCGGCCACTGCTCCGCCACGTTGAAACGGATGAAGAAGTACGCCGCGAAGAACGAGGCGAAGAGCATCGCTTCGGAGCCGATGAAGAGGCCCATCGCGAGCATTCCGATGCTCATCCGGTTCCCACGGCCCTCCCCGGAGGCGCCTGCCTCCGGGAGGCCGTGAAGTGAGGGATCGACTGCTGCCATGGGCGTCAGCTCCCTGCCGGGGCCGCGGGGGCCTCGGCGTCGACGACGACACGGTCAACGGGCACATGGCCGGCGGCGTCGCGGACGGCTTCCAGCATGCCGGAGCCGGCGAGGCTGTCGCCATCGGCGACCACCAGCAACACGCGCGAGATGTTCTGCTCGCTCAGAGCGATGCGCACCGCATCCACCGAGGAGCCATCGATCACCTCGCCGTCGGCGGAGATTCCCGCCTCGCCGAGGGCGCCGATGGTGGCCTGCATCCGCGTCGTCAGACCATCGCGGCGGGCGGCGACGTCGTCCGTCCAGCCCGGGCCGTCCAAGTCCATCGGCGCGAGCAGAATCGCTCCACCCGTCTCGGGCCCGGCGTGCTCGACGATCGCCCTAGCCAGGTTCGCACCGCCGAACGCGCTGTCGGCGATCACGGCGACCCGTTCCACCGACCGGCTGGTCAGGGGACGCAGAGCCTCCTCCGGGCGCACGACCACGCGGCTGATACCCAGGCCGGTGCTCTTGCGCAGACGGTCGAGGATGTCCTCGTCCATCCAGGGGGACTCGCCGGTCGGGAAGGTCGACAGGAGGAGCTCCTGCACATCCTCCTCATCGATGACCGACTGGACGGCGGCCATCGGGTCGGCGCCGGGCACCACGACGCCCGAGGCGTCGATGCCCTGTTCGGCCAGGGCCGAAAGCATCATCTGCATGCGCCGTTCGGCGGCCTGCGGATCGCCGGTGCCGGCCGGCACGGCGAAGGTGAAGCGCCAGAAGCCCTCCGCAGCCAGTCTGCGGATCTGATCGAAGAGCGGCTGCGACGCGGCCGTCTGGTTGGCGATCACCAGGATGGTGCGGGTGGGCACCTCCTCCAGCTCGCCACCACCGATCTCGATCGGCGCGAAGACCACCGCGTGACGGGCACCGGGAATGCCGTACTGGTAAGGGCCACCGACCACCTGGGGCGGTGCGTCGAAGTTGAACATCGGCGGCGGAGAGGACACCTGCCACTCCAGACCGTGCGACCGCCAGGGGTTCCACGGGGCCTTCTCTCCCTTCCAGAGGGAGGTGATCAGGTTGTAGAGCACCATGAGAATCGCCACGCCCATGAACAGGGCCGAGATGCTGATGAAGACGTTCAGCGCGTAGAAGCGCTCGTCGTAGGCGGCCACACGACGCGGCATGCCCATGATGCCCAGCCAGTGCATCGGGAAGAACGTGGCGTGCATCCCGATGAACATGACCCAGAAGGTGATCTGGCCCAGGCGCTCGTTGTACATCCGGCCGGTCATCTTGGGCCAGAAGTAGAAGATGCCCGCGAGGATGATGAGCACCGAGCCGGCGACGAACACGTAGTGGATGTGCGCCACCACGAAGTAGGTCTCCGTGGTCTGAACCACGGTCGGAATGATCGCCACCATCACGCCGGAGAGCCCACCGAGCACGAAGCTGATGATGAAGCCCATGGCGAAGAGCATCGGCGTCTTGAAGTGGATCTTCCCGCGCCACATCGTGCCGAGCCACGCGAAGATCTTGACGCCGGTCGGCACCGCGATCAGCACGGTCATGAACATCATCGGCACCCGGATCCAGGACGCCATACCCGAGACGAACATGTGGTGGGCCCACACGCCGAAGCCGAGCACGGCGATCGCGACCGTCGAGAAGGCGATGGCCCGGTAGCCGAAGGCAGGCTTACGCGCGAACGTCGCCACGATGTCGGTGATCAACCCGAAGCCGGGCAGGATCATGATGTACACGGCGGGGTGCGAATAGAACCAGAAAATGTGCTGGTACATGATGATGTCGCCGCCCTCGGCCGCATTGAAGAAATGCGTGCCCATGACGCGATCGAACAGCGACAGGAACTGCGATCCCGCGATGAACGGGGTGGCGAAGACCACCAGGGCCGACTGCGTGGCGCTGCTCCACACGAACAGCGGCATGCGCCAGACGGTCATGCCCGGCGCCCGCATCGTGACCACCGTGGTGATGATGTTGATGGCGGTCATGATCGAGGCGGCACCCAAGAACTGGATACCCACCTGGAAGACGGTCTGACCGGTGCCCATCTGGGTGGACAACGGCACGTAGGCGGTCCAACCCGAGGAGAACATGCCCACAAACGGGGCGCTGAGGACGATGCCCGCGCCGGCAATCCAGAGCCAGAACGACAGGGCGTTCGCGCGCGGGAAGGCCATGTCCTTGGCGCCGATCATCAACGGCAGCGCGAAGTTGCCCAAGGCGGCAAACGCGGGGATCAGCACCAGGAAGATCATCACGGTGGCGTGAACGCTGAACAGACCGTTGAAGGTCTCACCGTCGCCGAGGGTCTCACCGGGAGTGGCGAGCTCCAGACGCACGAGCAGGGCGAACAGGCCGCCGACCAAGAGGAAGGCCAGGACCGACACCAGATACTGGATGCCGATGACCTTGTGGTCGGTGTTCACGCGGAAGTAGTGCTTCCACGACGTCGCCCCGTGGAAGGAGTGGTCCTCGGGGTCGACGTGACGACCGGTGAGCCAGCGGAACCAGTAGTCCCAGCAACCAATACCGATCGTGAAACCGATGCCCGCCATGGCGGCGGCCACCGTGTAGTAGACCTGCGGCTCCCAGAGGTCGTTGAAGGTGAAGATCAGCCGCAGCAGATAGACGATCGCAAAACCGGCGGCGAAGCTGAGGGTCGTCCACGCGAACGCCCGTGTCCACCAATACGAGAGCGGGCGCTCGTCGATGTGGTGATGATGCCCCGGATGCGCGTGAGTTGGCGCGTAGGTGGCCATATCGTTCGTCTACCCCCTACGGAGTTGTCGTCGTTGTGGCCGGCGCACCGCTTGACGGTGTTGCGTCGGTCGGCGCCGATGTTGATCCGGCGCCCTTCACCTGCGCGACGGCCTTGGCCCGCCACGCGTCGTAGTCGGCCTGGGTCTTCACGATCACCCGCGAGCGCATGACGCCGTGACCGACCCCGCAGAGCTCGGTACAGATCACCTTGTACGTGCCGACCCGGTTCGGGTTGAAGACCATGTAGGTCGTGATACCGGGCACCACGTCGAGCTTCAGGCGGAAGACCGGGACGTAGAAGGAGTGGATCACGTCCTTGCTGCGCATCTTGAGGCGCACCTGGCCGCCGATCGGCACGACGAGATCGCCGGTCGAGAAGCTGGCGGCGGGGTCGGTGGCGTCGCGGTAGGTGTACTGCCACTCGAACTGCTGGGCGGTGACTTCGACCTCGGTGCGGTCGGCGGCCAGGGCCTCGTTGTCGGTGGTGATCATGTACGCCCACACGGCGGTGCCCATGAGGAAGACGATCGGGATGACCGTCCACACGACCTCGAGCTTGGTGTGTCCGTGAATGGGGTCGCCGTCACCGTCGTCGCCCGGCTTCGCCCGGAAACGCCACGCCTCGTAGACGAGCACGGTGGCGACCCCGGTGAAGATCACGTTCGAGCAGATGATTAGGAACCAGAGCATGGTGTCGGAACGTTCCGCCTGTTCTGCGGCCTGTACCGGCAAACAGTCGATGAGAAATGAGACGCCGAAGGTGATGGCGCCGATGACGATCGCGATGATCGTCAGAGGGATGAGATGAGGGAATCGTCGCACGGGTCGCAACCTACCATGCCCCGGTCGGGCGTCTGTGGCGGAACAGGGACGGGTGTCGGGGCCAAGTGTCCCCCGCAGACTAAGCGGGGGAACCGGGCCGGATCAAGATGGGGATACCAACGGGTTGGGGGCCAACAGGCGGGGCGCCGCCGCGGCACAGAGGGCGAACAGTACCCCGCCGACCACCAGCGGGGCGGCCGCGTCGACGTGATCGAAGAGCGCACCTCCGATCAGCGGACCGACGATGCGGGCCACCGCGGCCACCGAAACGGTGACCCCGAGGATCGCCCCCTGCTCGTGGTCGGCGGCCGACAGGGAGACGAGGGCGGTGGTGGTGGCGAACACCAGGCCCGATCCAAGCGCGAGGGGAGCCAGGCCGAGCAGCAGCAGCCACAGGTGATTGGCCGGAGCCATCAGCAGGAAGCCGATGGCGGTCACCACCAGCCCGATCAGCAACACGCGCTGCTCCCCGAGGCGCGGCACGAGCCGACGCACCAGGAGGCCCTGGGAAACCACGGCCAGCGCGCCGACGTAGGTGAACAGCAGAGCCATGGCGACCATGCCGTAACCGAACCGGTGGCCGCCGAACAGGGCGAAGGTGGTCTCCATGCCGATGAAGGCGACGTTCGCCACGAACGTGAGCCACATCAGGGGCGCCAGGCGGCGTCCGGTGAGTGCCAGACGCAGCGCGGCCAGGCCGGGGCGCACCGTGGCCTGAGCGCCGGGGCGCAACGATTCCGGCAGGCGTCGGTAGGCGAGCACGAGGTTGACGGCGGCCAGCGCGGCGGCCGCGAAGAAGGGCGCCCGCACGTCGATCGTCGCGAACCCGGCCCCGATCGCCGGGCCGAGCAGGAAGCCCAAACCGAAGGCTGCGCCGATCAGCCCCATGCCGTGGGCGCGGTCCTTCGGGCCGGTGACGTCGGCCACGTAGGCCTGCGCGGCGCCGTAGGAGGCGCCGGCGATCCCCTGTAGGACGCGGGCGAGGAAGATCACCAGCAGGCTCTGCGCGAAGCCGACCATCAGGAAGGCCACGATGCTCCCGACCAACGACAGGAGAATTACGGGCCGGCGGCCATGGCGATCGGAGATGCGCCCCAACAGGGGGGCGAACAGCACCTGCATCACCGCATACGAGGCGGTGATGACGCCGATCACCACGGCGTTGGCACCGAAGTCCTCGGCCCAGAGCGGGAGGATCGGCAGGACGATCCCGAACCCGATCAGGTCGATCAGGACCGTGGTGAAGACGATCCCCAGGGGGCTGATGAAGAACCCGGCGGCGCCCCCCGAACGGGCGGCCGCGCGTCGGGAGGGACTCACAACCAGGCGGCGTCGATGGCCAGGGCGACAAACAGCAGCGCGAGGTACAGCAGCGAATAGTGGAAGGTGACCCGCGCCCAGGCGAGCCCCTCACCGCGCAGCATCAGCCACGCAAACACCGCGAAAACACCGTCCAGGACAAGCGCGCTGATCAGGTAGAAGAGGCCCGCCCCGCCGGCGATGACCGGCAGAAGCGACACCCCGCTCATCACCAGCGTCCACAGGAACACCTGCCGCTTGGTTTCCTCCACCCCGCGCACGACCGGAAGCATGGGAACGCCGGCGGCGGTGTAATCGCGCTTCAGGATCAGCGCCAGCGCCCAGAAATGCGGCGGGGTCCAGTAGAAGATGATCGCGAAGAGGATCCACGCCATCACGCTCAGGTTCCCGGTGACCGCCGCCCAACCGACCAGCGGAGGCACGGCGCCCGCGGACCCACCGATGACGATGTTGTGAATGGTGCGCCGCTTCAGCCAGAGGGTGTACAGCAGCACGTAGAGCGCCAAACCCACCAGGCCCAGCACCGCGGTCAGGATGTTGGCGGCCAGCCCCAACACCACGGCGCTGAGCGCGCCGAGGGCCAGGCCGAACACCAGCGCCCGCTGCGGCGACACCCGTCCGGCGACGATCGGCCGCCCGTCGGTGCGCGCCATGTAGTGGTCGATGTCCCGGTCGACGTAGTGGTTGAGGGCCCCGGCTCCGCCGGCGGCCAGGTAACCGCCGACCATCGTCCACAGCAACAACCACCCGTTGGGCACACCGCCCTGGGCGACGAACATCGCCGCGGCGGCGGTGACCAGCAGCAGAGAGATGATGCGCGGCTTGGTCAGACGCACATAGTCGTTCACATGGGCCAACAGGCCCGAGTCGTCCCGCTCGGCGGTCGCCGCCCGCGTGCTCACGCGCGCACCGCCCAGACGAACAGCGCCACCAGGCCGATGACCGGCACGGCCGTCCAGACCCCGTGCATCGTGCGCGCGAGGCGGTCGTCCCGCGAGTCCGCCGCACCCACGGCGTCCCGAATGATGAGCGCGACCGCCGGCACCGTCATCACGATGGCCAACAGCAGCGCGAAGTCCCGCATGCTCATGTGGAATGGTCCTGGGTGAGTCTCGCCGGCCGCTTCAGGGGACCTGGTCTGCGCCGGTTGGGCAAACGCACAGGCGGCGAATAACCGAACTGGGCGTGAGCATATCCGAGCGTGGCGGAAGCGCTCCCGGGACAGACGTCCCACGTGGTGAGGGCGGAACACGAAATCATGGAAAACGAACGATGCGGCGGCATTTGGGGGTGGGCGGGGTGAGTGAGGTAATCGTGTTGGGCGCCGGCCCGGCGGGCCTCGGGGCGACCCTCGCGCTCGCGCGCGCCGGGGTGGCGGTGACGTTGGTGGAGGGGGCACCCTGGGTGGGTGGACTGTGCATCACGCGCCGTCAGGACGGTCTGGGATACGACATCGGCGGGCACATCCCCTTCGTGCGCGACCGGGCTCGCCTGGACT
>DAOKZF010000034.1:7295-11814 GCA_035325785.1 Miltoncostaeaceae bacterium | reverse complement strand
CGTTCATCGTGAGGCGGTGCTGGCGGTGCTGGCCGAGTTGGGCGTGTCGGTCGACGGCCGACCGGTGACCACGCGCATCGACCTGCATCGTCTGCCGGCGCGCGCCCGGGAGATGGTGGGTGCGGGCGATGTGCTGTGGCTGTCGGACGGGGTTCGGCTGGTGGCGCGCGATGATCACAATGGGCACGCGCGGGCGGGTGCTGTGCGCGTTGCGCGCGGTGAGCGGCTGCTCGGTGATGGCCGCACGGCCTGGGTGGCGACCGACGACCAGGGGCGGTTGCAGCCTCTCGATGCGCGTTCCGGCCTGCGTCGGGGGGAGGCCGCGTCGACGGGCGAGCGCGTCGTGATGCGCGCGGTCGATGAGGGCGGGCGGTATGCGTGGCAGTTGACCGGCTGCCTTCCCGAGCCCCGCTCATGTCCCACCGGTCAGCGGTTGACTCGGCCGGCCGGGGGGGAGGGCGCGGCACCTGTGCGCCTGCGGGCCGGCGTGGTCACGGGGATGGCCGTCGGGCAGCGTTTTCTTTGGCTGATCGCCCGCGATCCGGCCGGACGTGGCCGGGTCGAGCGACGCGATCGGCGCTCGGGACGTCTGCTGCGCGTCACCCCCCTGGCGCGCCCGGCGACATCCGTTGCCGTCGGACCGCGCGGGGCCTGGGTGGTGGATCGCCGGGGAGCCCTTGTGCGAGTGTCGGTCGGCGGTCGGGCGCGGGCCGTATCGGAGGGAATCGCAACGGTCGCCGCCCGAGGCGGTCAGCTCTGGGCGATGCGCGCCGATCGGCGCGGGATCGTCCGCGTGGATCCGGGCACCGGACGGGTGCGGGCCGAGGCCACATCACCGGTGCCGCTCGCGGTTCCCCTGGCGATCACCGCGCGCCATGTGTGGGCGCTATCGCACTCGGGGCGGGCGCTGGTGCGCGTCGCCCGCTGATCGCGAAAGGGGGAGGGCCGATGGCCCTCCCCCCCCCTGTGGCGACGGTCAGAACTTCTTGGGGAAGGCGGCGATGATGCCGTCCGCCAGGGCGTCGCCCATGTGCTGCATGTGGGCCTGGGCCTGGTCGTAGGTCTTGATCGCCTGGGCGTACTGGCCGGTGAGGATCTGGCCGGCGTACTTGACGGTCTGGGTGATGTGCATCTTCATCATGTTCTGCGCGGCGCCCTTCCAGCGCGGGTTCGCCTTGGCGAGGAAATTGCCGATGTCGTTCGCGTTCTTGTACCAGTTGGCCACGGCGGTGTTGAGTGCGGCGGTGTCGCCGGCCTTGGCGGCGGTCAGCACCGGAACGGCGAGCGTGATGTGGTCCTGCAGCAGCGCGGTCAGCTGCCGGGCGGCCGGGGCGCCGTAGTAGGGCTTGATCGCGTTGCCGATGTCCACCTGGTTCTGCAGCAGGCGGGCGACGGTGGCGTCGAGACCCTCGGAGCCGGATGCGAAGGCGACCACCGTGTCGTAGGTCCACTGCATGTGCTGATCCCACAGCGCGCGCATGTCGCGGTGCAACTTCAGCTGCTTCAGGCTGACCTGGTTGGCCTTCTTGGGGGTCTTCGTGGCGTGCACGTGGGTGGGCGCGTTGGCGGCCGCGGCAACCGATCCGCCGCCGTTGCCGTCGCTGGCGACCACCAGGCCGCCGGCGAGAACCGCGGCTGCGGCCATCGGGGCGACGGTGGCGAAGAGCTTTCCTTTGCGCTGAGTGGTCATCGTGGATCCTCTCCGGTGGTGGCCGGCGCCGGAGGCGTGGGCCGCTGTCTCTTTGCTGTTCGACCTCCTTAGAGACCATGAGTGCTCAAGGTCTTACCGCCGATCGGAAATTTTTTTCCGCGCGCGAAACGCGCCGGCCGACCGGTCCCGCCGAGCGGCTTCCCGTTGGGCGGCGCGGACCATATGTTTGACCCAACGGACAATGCCGAAGGGGAGGGCCGACATGCGCGCGCGGAGTATTTCGCTGGCCGTTCTCGTCGTTTGCGTGTTCTGGTCCACGGTTGCCCTCGGGGCGCCGAAACCGGGGGTGTTCGCCGGGACGCTCGGCGTGAAGGTCCCCGCCGGCGCGCGGGCCCAGGTGCGGGCGATCGACGGGGCGAGCGGGCTGGTGGTGGCGGCCGCGCGCACCAACCGCGCCGGGGCCTTTCGCCTGCGGATGCCGCCCGGCCAGTACTACGTGGCCGGCAGCGTGATGCTGCCCAAGGGCGCCGCGCGGCGCGTTGGGGTGGCGGTGTCGTTGACGGCCGGCCAGCGGCGTGCGGGCGCGCGTTTGACCGCTCGCAGGGGAAAGGCAGCCCATGCGATGCAGCGCCCGATGGGTCAGCGGGCGACCGCGCTTCCGGGGAGGGACTTCTCCTCCGGGATGCGGGTGGTGATGTCGGTTCCGCGCTTTCGCACCGCTCGCAACGGGCCGGCGGCCCGGATTCCGGACCTGACCGAGAGCCTGATCACCGACCTGGTGGATCACGAGTGCGCTGCGGTGGTCGAAGCGGACCGGCTGGGAGAGGCGCGCAAGGGAATCAAAGGCGGCACATCCCCGTACACCGATTCGGCGGCCCGCGGGCTGAGGCCGGCGTCGGTCGGCCCGGACCTGGTTGTGAGGGGATCGGTGACGAACTGGCACGGGGCCGCGTTCGGGCGGGTCACGATCGTCCATGCGGCCAGCGGCAAGGAGTTCGCCCGCTGGCAGGGGTGGATCGCGAGGCCCGGCTCGAGCGTCGATTCCGGGCAGTTCGCCCGGAGCCTGAACAAGCTGTCGCAGTGGTTGGTGCAGGAGTCGTGCCGGATGCGCGCCGCGCGTTTCTACGCGGTCGCGCTCAAGGTGAGGGGCAGCTACACCAGCGAGTTGTACGACGTCTCGGGCACCCTGGATGGCGTTGTGCAGACCAACATGGGCGCGATGCGTTGGACGGGGAACAGCACGCTCACGTGGGCGAACCTGGTGATCACCAACAGGATGGAGGAGTGTTCGGTGGGTTCGCCGGTCCCCGGGACGCAGCCGTGGCCGGTGACGATCACCGCCGTCCCCCCGCCGGACGACGAGGAGGATCTGCCCGAGAACCGGCGGATCCGGGTCGACTGGTCTCCCGCCCAGAATGGGACCGCAGGGTTGACCACCGTCACGATCAGTTGTCCCGATTCACCCCCGATCAGCGGAGAGCCGGGGCCGCAACTGATCGGGGCCGAGCAGGAGTTCTTCTACCTACCGGCCACCGGTGGGGTGCACGGCGTGTCCGGCCATCTGGGGACCGGCGTGTCGGGCTTCGAGTTTTCGGGAACGGTCACGGTGACGCCCGGGGTGATCATCTACCGCAGTTGAGCGATCGCCCGCGCGGTTTCGGGCGGCGCGGTGGCGGGCGATGAGGGGGAGAGGGCGCCGGCCCTCTCCCCCGCGGGTCGCCGATGTGTCGCATGCGGGGCCGATCGTGGCGGCTTCCCCGTCGGCCGAGCGCGCCGCGCGCCGGGGCGGATCGGCGAGATGAGGGGCATGGTTGAGAGGACGATGCCGGTTCCGTTTGCGGCGCCGGCGCCGATCGGCGTCCCCGTCCATTCGGGCGGCGTCGGTCGCTTAACCGACGACGACAGGAGGTAGCAATGCCGGCCAAGGGAACCGCGGAGTGGCGAGGAGAGCTGAAGACGGGCGCCGGTACGTTCACCGCCGGCGACACCCTGGCGGGTGAGTACTCGTTCCGCTCGCGTTTCGACGATGGTCCCGGGGCGAATCCGGAGCAGTTGATCGGCGCGGCCCACGCGGCCTGTTTCTCCATGTATCTCTCGCTGCTGCTGGAGCAGGCCGGCACGCCGGCCGAGTCGGTGAAGACCGACGCGCTGGTCACCATCGGACAGGTTGATGGTGCCCCGACGATCACGAACATCGCTCTGACCGCCGTCGGGCGGGTTCCCGGGGCCACCGAGGCCGCTTTCCTGGAGGCAGCCGAGGCCGCCAAGCGGGACTGCCCGGTGAGCAAGGCGCTGGCGGGCGTGCCCAACGTGACCCTCAGCGCGTCGCTGGTCTCGTAGGGGCGCATCCGTTCGGCCCCCGGATGTGCGGCGCCGGGGGCCGACGGGGCCGATGTCGGGGTGGAGGGCATCGGCGGCCCACGGTGGTCGGGCTCCGATGCGCATCGTGTCGTCGCCGCGGCCCTTCGGGGTGTGGTGCCTCACCGTCTCGCGCCATCGGCCGGTGTGCGGCCCCGTACGGGGCCGCACACCGTCGCGCATCCGCACCATCCGCACAAAGGAAGAGCCGACGAGCGGATTCGAACCGCTGACCCCTTCATTACGAGTGAAGTGCTCTGCCAGCTGAGCTACGTCGGCCCGGGCCGGTGACGGCCGCGGGGGAGAAGAATAGCGATCGGGCGGGTCCCTGTCGCGTCGGCGGGCGCGCGCGCAACGCGATCACCATAATGCTTGACCGGTCACAGACAACGGGAGGGGTGAGATGGCCAACGACTTCAACGAACGGATCATCGCCGAGTTCCGCGCGAACGGCGGGAAGAACAACGAGCCGGTCGCGACCACCCACCATGTGCTGCG
This sequence comes from Miltoncostaeaceae bacterium, assembly GCA_035325785.1. Lineage (GTDB taxonomy): Bacteria > Actinomycetota > Thermoleophilia > Miltoncostaeales > Miltoncostaeaceae > JAVJSF01. Next base: position 7,307 of record DAOKZF010000034.1, on the reverse strand, counting down.
GGACACCCTGGG
>DAOKZF010000034.1:0-7285 GCA_035325785.1 Miltoncostaeaceae bacterium | reverse complement strand
GGGGGGGGGGGAGGGGCCAACGGCCTCAAAGGACGGAACCACCCCCGGCTCCGGGGGGAGGGGGGGAAGGACCGGGGGGCCGTCCGAGGACGCCGACATGGTGCTGCTGCACACCGTGGGGCGAAAGAGCGGCGCGCAGCGGGTGAACCCGCTCATGTCGCTGCCCAAGGGGGATGACATCGTGGTGTTCGCCTCGATGGGCGGCGCCCCCCGCCACCCCGACTGGTTCCACAACATCGTCGCTCAACCCGACGTGACCGTCGAGGTCGGTATCGAGACCAAACCGATGCACGCGCGCATCCTCATGGAGGGGGCGGAGCGCGACGCGCTGTACGCCGAGCAGGCGGCGAAGTTCCCCCAATTCGCGGAATACGCGGCGGCGACCGATCGCGTCATCCCGGTGGTGGTGCTCAGCGAACGCTGAGCGTCCGCTTCGGGACCGCGTCGCGCTCCCCGCTCCGCCCACGCGCGTCGCGTCGTGATGCGGTGAGAGGCCGTCAGGCCGGCAGGCGCCCCGGCGGAACCGATCGCCCGGGGCGTCCGCGTCGTGCCTCGCTCAGGCGAATCAGGCCGGCCTCGATCGCGAGGTCGGCGGTCGGGTTCAGCTGAAGCTCGGCGCGCGTACGCTGCAACTCCTGCACGGCGCGCATCAGGAACCCGCGCGGCTGCGCGGCCGCGACCGCCCTCAGATCGGACAGGCGATCGACATTGCGCACCGCCCCCTCGGCGCCCACCGCCACCGCGAGCGCATCCGCCGCCACACCGGCCGCCGCATCCAACACGGTGGCCCAACCGTCGCTCACCAATCGGCGTCGCTCGCGCTTGGCCTGGTCGTCGGCGCGCTTGGCGGCGGTCCGCCCGCCGCGCTTGCCCTCCAGCCGTTGCGCCTCCTCGCGCAGGCGCAGCAGCTCGGCCGACGGTTGCCGCGCGGCGGCCTCATCCATCTGTGCCTGAACCTGCCCGACCCGTTTCCCCGGGTTGTCCTCGCCGTGCAGGCCGGCCAACGCCAACTCCGCTCCGATGCGGCGCATCTCACGCGTGAAGGCCGACGCGCCGATCGCCGCCGGGCCCTCCGCTCGGGCCCGTGCCCGCGCGCTCTCGGCCGATTCCCCCTCGGCTTCGAGGCGTTCGGCGATCACCCGCCAACCCGGGTGACGGAAGGGTACCGGCAGACAGCGCGAGCGGATCGTGCCCAGCAGGTCCTGGATACGGTCGGTCACCAGGATGATGTGGGCCGCCGACGGTGGTTCCTCGAGCGTCTTCAGGATGCGGGTGGCGCCATCCTGCGGACGCAGACGCTCGGCTCCCTCGATGATCAGCACACGCCGGGCCATCACATTCGGACGGCTCGCGATCCGTGCCAGGCCCTCCTCGATGTCGGCGAGCAGAATCTGCGCGCCCAGGGCGCTGACGACGGCCAGGTCGAGGGCCTCGCCGGTGCGCTCATGGCGCCCGTCGGGGTCCATCAGCGCCCAGGCGATCTCGCGGGCGGCCTCCCGTTTACCGGTGCCGGCCGGGCCGAACAGCAGCAGTTGCTGCGCGGGCCTCCCGCTGTCCAGGCCCGCGCGCAGCATCCGCTGGGCCAGCGGTTGTCCGGGGAGTTCGATCATGCGACCCCGTCGCACAGGGGTGCAACGCGCTCCCACACCCGTTGGTGGACCCGCTGCGGGTCGCCGACGCCATCGATCACGACGATCCTGGTGGGGAACCGTTCGGCCAGTTGATCGTAGGCGGCCGCCACCCGGCGCTGCAGGCGCTCCCCCTCGCCTTCGATGCGGTCCGTTGCCCGGTCGCCGACGCTCCGTCGGGCGGTGGCCTCGTCCATCGGCACGCGCAGCAGCACCGTCAACGCCGGCAGGCGATCGTCGACCACCGTCGCGTTGGCGGCCAGCACCGCGTCGATGCCCAGCCCACGCGCGACCCCCTGATAGGCGAGGGAGGAATCGAGAAAGCGGTCGGCGATCACCCACGAGCCCGCCTCCAGCGCGGGCGCGATGACCTCCTCCAACAGCTGGGCGCGCGCCGCGGCGAACAGGTGCACCTCGGCCTGAGGGCCGATCGTTCCCGGTGCGCTGTCGAGCAGCACGCCCCGCAGCGCCTCTCCCAGCGCCGTGCCTCCGGGCTCGCGCACGCGCACCACCCGTGCCCCGGCGGCCTCGAGCGCGCGGGCCAGCAACTCGGCCTGGGTGCTCTTGCCGCAGCCGTCGATCCCCTCGAACGAGATGAACCGCGGGGGGCTCACCGCCACGGCACTCGCGCCGCCGTCCACACCACCAGCGCGCCGATCAACAGGCAGACCAGGCGCCCGACGGCGCGCGTGCCGCGCGGAGGGGTGAGCGTGCGCAGGCGCAGGTCCGCCTGGCGGGCCAGGCGGGCGTAGACGCTGGGTTCGCCCAGGCGCTGGGGCGGGGTGTTCACCGCACCCCGGTCGCGGCGCGTGCGAGTCGACCGATCATCCGGCTAACGTACCAGCGCGTCGCGGTGACACGCGCCCGGCGCGTGCCGTCGACGAGGGGATTCTGTGACCTGGCTGCTCACCGGCGGCGCCGGCTACATCGGCGCCCACATCGCGCGGGCCTTTCGCGCCGCGGGACTCGACGTCGTGGTGCTCGACGACCTCAGCACCGGCTACCGGGAGTACGTGCCCGACGACGTGGCCTTCGTCGACGGGGGCATCGGCGACCCGGCGGCGGTGCGCGACGCCCTCGACCACGGGGTCACCGGGGTCGTGCATCTGGCCGGTCTCAAGTACGCCGGAGTGTCGGTGCACGAGCCGTTGCTCTTCTACCGTCAGAACCTGGACGGGATGCGGGTGCTGCTCGAGGCCGTGGTGGAGCGCGGGATCGCGCATTTCGTGTTCTCGTCCAGCTCGTCGTGGTACGGCACCCCCGACCGGGAGCTGGTCGACGAGGACACCCCGCCGCGCCCCGAGAGTCCGTACGGGCAGACCAAGGTCGCGGGCGAGTGGCTCCTGCGCGCCACAGCGCGGGCGAACCCGGGTTTGGCGCACACCAGCCTGCGCTACTTCAACGTGGTGGGCTCCGGAAGCCCCCGGATCGCCGATCACAGCCCCCACAATCTCTTCCCCAAGGTCATGCGCGCCCTGAGCGCCGGCGAGACGCCGGTGATCCACGGCGACGACTATCCGACCGCCGACGGTACCTGTATTCGCGACTACATCCATGTGGTCGATCTGGCCGACGCGCACCTGGCGGCCGCCCGTCGATTGGCCGCCGGAGAGCCGACCGGCGAGGCCTATAACGTCGGACGCGGCAGCGGATCGTCGGTGCGCGAGGTGCTCGAGGCGATCGCGCGAATCACGGGTATCGCGTTCACGCCCCGGGTGGGGCCGCGACGGGCCGGCGACCCGGCGCGGATCGTCGGCGCGGTCGACCGGATCGCGGCCGACTTCGGCTGGCGGGCCCGTCACGATCTGGACGACATGATTGCCAGCGCGTGGGAGGCCTGGCGGTATCAGCGGGAACGCTGGGGCGGGGCTCCCCCGAACGGGGCGCGCCTGGCGATCGCGCGGGTCTGAGGCCCCTCAGGCGCCGCGCGGCGGCGGGCGGTCCGGGTCGGGCGTGAACCTGGCCCCGCGCCCGAAACGCGGTGGGCGCACCGGACTGCCGCCGATCACGGCGGCCGGGCCGTCCTGCACCAGCCAGCGCAGGTCCTCCTCGCTCACGCGCACCGCCGCCGCCGCCGCGCGCAGCCCCTCGATGAGCCGCGGCGCGCCGACGCCTCGCGCGGCGTGTGCGCCGGAGGCGATGAAATGCGCCATGCCGCTCCTCATCAACGTCTTCGCGGCGCGTTGGGCGGCGGCACCATGTTCGCCCACCAGCGATCCGGCTTCCAACTGCACCAGGGAACCGCGGCCCACCACATCGCGCATCCGGTCCGGCTGGCGCTGCACCGCGTCCGCCCGTTCCGGATGGGCGATGATCACCCGGTATCCGGCCCGTTCGACCGCCTCGATGATCCGGGGCGCATCCACCGGCCAGCCGCGTTCGGGCAGACCGACCAGCAACCATCGTCCGGCGCCGTCGATGCTCGCCGCGCGCAGGGCGTGCTGGTCCAGTTTCATCAACGAGCCCAGCGCCAACTCGCCGCCGGAAATCACGGTCAGATCGACCGCGGCGTCCGCGAGCGCGGCGCGCGTGCGCTCCAGCGCGGCGTCGATCGCCGCGGGGTCCGGCGGGTTGCGCTCGTCGAACGGCGGCGCGCAGACCGCGGTGGTGATGCCGTCGGCCCGCGCGGCGCGCGCCAGCTCGACGGCCTCCGGGAGGCGGGCGGGTCCGATGCCGAAACCGGGCAGCAGATGCAGTTGAAGGTCGATCATCGCCCGGCAGGGTAGCGGCCGGCGCGACCGGTCGGTCGGGGCTCTCCCTTTTCCCGCCCGACCCGCTATTGTGTCGGCCCCCGGGGCATTAGCTCAGTTGGGAGAGCGCCTGGATCGCACCCAGGAGGTCAGCGGTTCGAATCCGCTATGCTCCACTCGTGTAACGGTGAGGGGCTTCAAGCGCTGCTTGGAGCCCCTCACGGCGTTGTGGCGGTGGGATCGATGGCCCGCCGGGAACCGAGAGGGGTGCGCGCCGCCGTGGACAGCTCGTCGATCGGCCCATCATCGGACGTTCGTCGTCCGGACGATCCCGCCGCGGCGATCGAGGCGGGCGATGTGGCCGCGGTGCGTGCCTGGGCGGGGCAGGTTGGGCCGGACGGGGTGCGGCGCGAGCTGGAGAGAATCGATCCGCGCCGGGGCGCGGTGCTCTTTCGAATGCTGGCGAAGACCCATGCCCTGCGGGCGTTTGAGGACCTCGATCCGCCCCATCAACAGGCGTTGCTCGCCGGGCTGCGCGCCGATCACGTCACCCAGGTGATCGCGCACCTGGACCCGGATGACCGTGCCCGTCTGCTCGATGAGATGCCGGCGGCGGTCGCGCGTCGTCTGCTGCGCGGCCTGAACCCGCAGGAGCGGCGGATGACCGCCGAGCTGCTGGGCTACCCTGAGGATTCGGTCGGGCGTGTCATGAGCCCCGAGGTTCTGCGTCTGCCGTCCGAATTGACGGTCGCCGAGGCGCTCGCCCGGGTCCGTCAGCGCGGCGGCGGGGCCGAGACGGTCGAGTTCCTGCCGGTCACCGATCGGGAGCGGCGGTTCATCACCACCATCCGCCTCGCCGACCTGGTGATGGCCGATCCTGCGAGCGCCGTGGCGGATCTTCCGGGGCGAGACGACCTGTGGGTGAATGCCGACGCCGACCAGGAACAGGCGGCGCGAGCTCTGCAGGACGCGGACGCCGCGGGGTTCGCCGTGCTGGACGGTGAACGGCGGCTGGTCGGGATCCTGACCGTCGACGATGCGATGGACGTGCTGGAAGCCGCCGACAGCGAGGACTTCGCCCGCGGTGGTGGCACCGAGCCGTTGCGTCGACCCTATTTCACCAGTTCCCTGCTGCAACTGGCGCGCACCCGCGCGGCCTGGCTGCTGGTGCTGATCGTCGCGGCGACCCTCACGATCAACGTGCTGCAGATCTTCGAGGGCGCGCTCGAGCAGATTCTGGTGTTGGCGCTGTTCATTCCGCTGCTGATGAACACCGGCGGTAACGCTGGCGCGCAGGCGTCGACCACCATGGTGCGTTCGCTTGCCCTGGGCGATGTGCGCCCCACCGACGCGTCGCGCGTATTCTGGCGGGAGCTGCGGGTCGGGTTGATGTTGGGTCTGATGCTGGGGGTGCTCGGCTTCGCGCCGGTCTCCCTGATCTACGGGGCCGACATCGCCGCGGTCGTCGCGCTCACGCTGATGAGCGTCGTCACCCTGGCGAGCGCCGTCGGTGCGCTGCTGCCGCTGATCGCCCGCCGATTGGGGGTCGATCCGGCGTTGATGAGCGCCCCGTTGGTGACCACCCTGATCGACGCCACCGGCCTGCTGATCTACTTCACGATCGCGACCGTGGTGTTGGGACTCTGACCGGCTTTGCAGGGGTTGTACCATCGGGTGGGCCGGCACCCGCCGCGCGGGTGTGAGCGAGCCGAGGAGCATGGACGATGCCCCAACCGAGCAGCCCGCCGGACCCGGTTGACCTGCCGGTCGGTCCCACGTTGTGGGACCGCTGCTTCACCGCCGCCCCGTTGGTGATGGTGGGCACGCGGGATGGGCCCGGGCACAACCTCGCCCCGAAACACATGGCGATGCCGTTCGGGTTGGGCGGGAAGTTCTGTTTCATCTGCACACCGCGTCACCGCACCTACCGCAACGTGCGCGCCACCGGGCAATTCACGGTCAGCTACCCCCGCCCGAGCGCCCTGGTTGAGGTGAGCCTCGCCGCCGCTCCGCGCGACGGCAACGACCTGAAGCCGGCGCTCGCGGCGATCCCGGTATTCCCGGCGCGGGCGATCGACGGGGTCTTGGTGTGCGATGCCCACCTGTGGCTCGAATGTGAGCTGGAGCGCATCGTCGACGTGGGCGACGACCATGGATTGATCGTCGGGCGCGTTGTCGCCGCGGCCGCCGCCGAGACCGCCCGGCGCGACCAGGACCGCGACGACGCCGACCTGCTGGCCGCCGACCCGCCGCTGGTGTACCTGCATCCCGGACGGGTCGCCGCGGTGCGCGACAGTCGCTCCTTCCCGTTCCCCGCCGGCTTCACCGCCTGACGTTTCGCCGACTCGGACCGCCCGGACCACGATGGCCCACGCCGACCCTCATCCGTCCGACGCCGTCGCTGCCGGTGAGGTGCGCTCGTGGCTGGAGGACCGGCGCGACGACATCGTGGAGCTCACCGCGCGTCTGGCGCGCGCGGAGTCTCCCTCCGCGGACGGCGCCGCGCAGGCGGGGATGCGCGCGATCCTCACCGAGGAGTTCGCCGCGGTCGGTTTGACGGTGGAGTCCCTGCCCGGACGCGCCGGCTGCGATCACCTGTGCGCTCAGGACCGGTCCGTCGACGCGGACGGGCCGTCCCAGCTGCTGCTGGGACACCTGGACACCGTGTGGCCCGTCGGCACCCTCGAACGGATGCCGGTGGCCATCCACGACGGACGCCTTCATGGGCCGGGCGTCTTCGACATGAAGGCCGGTTTGGCGCAGATGATCTACGCCCTGAGGGCCCTGCGCGCCGTGGGCCACCGCCCGGTCTGCCGCCCCGTGGTGTTCGTGAGCGCCGATGAGGAGATCGGTAGCCAGACGTCCGCCGAACACATCCGTCGCCTCGCCCGTCGGGTGCGGCGCGTCCTGGTGCTGGAACCGGCCTTCGGCCCACGTGGGGCCCTGAAGACCGCCCGCAAGGGCATC
>DAOKZF010000033.1:0-12133 GCA_035325785.1 Miltoncostaeaceae bacterium | reverse complement strand
GCCGGCCGCGCGCACCAGCTCGATCACGCATCGGCCCAGACCGCCGCCGCCGAACACCGCCACGGCGCCGGGGCCGATCGCCTCCACCACGGCGGCCGGCAGATCCACCGGCCCGGTCGCCGCCCGTGCCGCGATCAGCGCCTCCACATCCTTCCGGGTCACGAACCGATCGGTCGGCAGGCCGGCCAGATCGCTGATGCCGGCCTCGCGCAGCAGGTCCTCGGCCTTGCGGGTCAGGCGCACCGGCGCGTCGCCGGCCCCGCCCAGAGCCGCCTCCTCGGCCGGCGGAGGACCGTCGAACAGCGAGCAGATCAGCGCGCCGGCATCGACCATGTCGCCCACCTTCACCCGCAGGCGCCCCACATGCCCGCCGACCGGCGCCTCCACGTCGGCGGTCGCCTTGCTGGTCTCGACGACGCACAGCAGATCACCCTCGGCCACCACGTCGCCCTCGGCCACCAGCAGCTCGATCACCTGCGCCTGGGGCTCGTTGTTGTTCACCAACGGCGCCAGCCCCGTCTCCCGCAACGCCGACTCGCTCACTCGGTCCTCCCCGCGCCCGCAGTGCCCAACCGCGCCGCCACATCGGCCAGCGCCCGATCCAACCGCTCCCCGTGCTCCTCCAACCCGCGCGACGGCCCCGGCGAGAACACCGGCAGATCCGGAATGCGCAGCGCCGGCGCCTCGCCCTTGGCGCCCATCATCGCCCGGATCTCGCCGATCACCGCGTTCGGCTCCGCGCACAGCCGTTCATAGCGCACCGGCAACACCGTGGCCGGCCCCAGCCGCTCGGCGGCGGCGGCGATCGTGCGCTCCAGCAGCAGCACCTGGGCGGCCACCTGCCGATACGGGTCGCTCTCGCCCCGCGCCAGATGCGGCTGCAGCGAGGCCCACTCGTCGATGCTGCCGCGCACCGCCTGGCGCATGCGCAGCAACGACAGCGCCGTGTCGCGCGGATCGCGATGGATCCATACGTAACAGGTGCGCGGCATCGCCCGCACCATCGCCTCCATGTGCCAGATCAGCAGCATCGGCTTGAAGACGATCGGCGCGCCGCGCGCGGCCGCCAGGTTGATGATCACCCGCCGCAGCCGGTCCCAGTCGATGCGCGCCTCGTGGCCGGCATCGCGCTCGCACAGATCCGGATAGGCGAGATGGTGATTCCAGAAGTAGCCGAACTCGTGCGGCTCGCCCACGCCGGCGGTGCGCCCGAAATCGGAACCGAAACCGGTGCTCGGCGCCACCCCCACCTTGCGCGCCAGGCGCATGCCGGTGACCGGCGCCCGCCAGAAGGTGGCGGTGAGGTTGTCGATGTAGCCCACCTCGAGCGCCGCCGCGATCACCTGATACAGCAGCGTGGTGCCCGAACGGGGCGCGCCGACGATGTGCAGCGTCGGGCGGGTCTCGGGCAGATCGCGGTAACCCTCGTCCTCCAACGGGGCGAGCGCAGCGTTCAACCGGGCAACGAGCGCCTCGTCGGCGGGATCCTTGGCGAAGGCCGCCGACAGGGGCGGATCGACGCGGGCCCGCAGACCGGCGACGGCCGCGGCGGGGTCTCGGCCCGGTGCGGGCCCCGGGGTCGTGGGCATCGCGCGGCAGTTTACGGCAGCGGTGCAGTACAGTCCGCCGATGACCGTGAGCTCCCGCGCCCACCACATCGACCTGCCCGAGTTCCACCGGCGCATGTACGGCATCCGCCGGTTCGAGGAAACCCTGCTCGACATGTTCTCGCAGGGCCTGTTGGTCGGCACCACCCACACCTGCATCGGCCAGGAGGCCGACGCCGTCGGGGTGATCGACCACCTCGACCCGACGCGCGACATCGTGATCAGCAACCACCGCTGCCACGGCCACTTCCTGGCCTTCACCGGCAACCGGCTGGGGCTGCTGGCCGAGGTGATGGGCCGGGTCGACGGGGTCTGCTCCGGCCGGGGCGGCAGCCAGCACCTGTGCAGCGGGAACTTCTACACCAACGGCATCCAGGGCAGCATCGTGCCCCTGGCCACCGGCATGGCGCTCGCCCAGCAACGCGCCGAGAACGGCGGAATCGTGACCGTGTTCATCGGCGACGGCACCCTCGGCCAGGGGGCCCTCTACGAGTGCCTGAACATCGCCTCGCTCTGGAGCCTGCCGCTGCTGATCGTGGTGGAGGACAACGGCTACGCCCAGACCACCCCGCGCGAGATCGCGGTGGCCGGCTCGGTGCCCGACCGCGCCCGGGCCTTCGGCGTGGAGGCCGAACAGCTCGAAACCACCGACATCCGCGAGATCCACCCGGCCGCCGGGCGGGCGATCGCCGCGATCCGCGCCGATGGACGCCCACGCATGCTGGCCATCCGCACCCACCGGCTGGCCGCCCACAGCAAGGGCGACGACACCCGCGACCCCGAGGTGGTGGAGGCGCTGCGCGAATTCGACCCGCTGCGATTCACCGCCGAGCTACTCGACCCGCAGCAGCGCGCCGCGATCGAGGCCGAATGCGAACGGGAGCTGGCCGAGACGATCGCCGCCGCCGAGGCCTCGCCGATCGCCGGAGCGGTGGCGGTGAACGCATGAGCGCGACCCGCCGCTGCATCGAGGTGATCAACGAGGCGCTGCACTCCTCCTTCGAGAAGCACGACAACGCCTTCCTGATCGGCGAGGACATCCTCGACCCCTACGGCGGGGCGTTCAACGCCTCCAAGGGGCTCTCCACCCGCTGGCCCGACCGGGTGCTGACCACCCCGATCAGCGAGGCCTCGCTGGTGGGGATCGCCGCCGGGATGGCGATCCGCGGCCAGCGGCCGATCGTCGAAATCATGTTCGGCGACTTCATCACCCTGAGCCTCGACCAGGTGGTCAACGGGGTCTCCAAGTTCCGGCGGATGTACGACGAACAGGTGGCGGTGCCCCTGGTGGTGCGCACGCCGATGGGCGGACGGCGCGGCTACGGGCCGACCCACAGCCAGTCGCTGGAGAAGATGCTCGCCGGGGTGCCCAATATCCGGGTGGTCGCCACCAGCGAATGCCACGATCTGCACGGCCTGGTGACCGCCGCGGTCGACGACGACGAGCCGGTCTTCCTGATCGAGAACAAGCTGATGTACGGCCGCCCCCAGCGCCGCCCCGAGGGCGGCCACATCGACGGCTTCGCGGTGCGCGAGACCGCCGGCCCGTACCCGGCGCTCACCTTCTCGGGCAACGCGTTCGCCCAGGCCGACGCGACGATCGTCACCTACGGCGGCATGCTGCCCCTGGCGCTCGAGGCGGCCACCGAACTGTTGGTGGAACAGGAACTGTTCTGCGAGGTGGTGGCACTCTCGAGCCTGCTGCCGCTCGACGTCGACCCGATCCTCGCGTCGATCGCCCGCAGCGGAGTGTGCATCACCGCCGAGGAGGGCACCCACACCCTCGGCATCGGCGCCGAGATCGCCGCCCAGGTGCAGGAGCGCGCCTGGGGCACCCTGCGCGCGCCGGTGCGCCGGATCGCCGCCGGCGACGACATCATCCCCTCCGCACCCGGCCTGGAGACCGACCACCTGCCGAGCGTCGCCGAGCTGGTCGAGGCGGTGCTCGAGGCCCCCGGCACGCCCACCGGCTGCCCGTCGCCCGGTCGGCGGTCACCGACGGCCGGCGAACCGCCCCTTGACAGACCGACGGTCGGGGCCAAAGCTCGCAGCGACACCGCGAGGAGGCCCCATGCGCACCCACCTGATCGCGATCTGCGCCGCCACCGTCACCCTGGGTGCCGTGGCCACGGCGCAGGCATTCACGCCACCGCCGGGATTCACCGCGCTCATCGCCCCCGCCGCCGGGCACGGGCAGACACACCGCACCGAATGCTCGCTCGACCGCGGCGCGCTCAGCTGCCGTTGGGTCGGCCGGCTCCCGCGCACGGCCTCCTGCAGCTTCGGGGGCGCGGTGCCCACCTGGGTGTTGCGCCGCCGCGGACCGGCGCGCGCCACCCACGTGTGCATGGACGAGGGCTACCACGGCTGGCCACGCCTGCGCGCCGGTCGCACCTGGCGAGCCGCGGGCTTCACCTGTCGCCACCGCACGGTGGGCGCCGGCCCGCGCACACGGGGCCGGTTGCTGTGCCGGGCACCCAGCGGCCACGGGTTCGCCTTGGGCGCCGATAACCGTCCGGTGCGCATCGCCCCCTGAGCGGCCGCCAACCGCCGCAGGCCGAGGCCCGACTCGAGCGGATCGTCGATTCCGGCTAATCTGCGCGACCGATGTCCACCCCCGCCGTTCCCGCCGGCACCGGCCGTGACGCGGGTGCCCGCCCCGCGCTGATCGTCGCCGCGGCGATCGCCGCCGTCGGTGCCGGACTGCTCGCCGCCCACCAACCGTTGATCGGGCTCGTGGTCGGTGCGCTCGCGCTGGTCACCGTGCTGATCCGCGACATCCCCCTGCGCCGCATGGCCCCCCCGCTGGTGGTCGTCACCGCGGTGGCGGCGATCGGCGGGCCGAAACTCGCCCCGCACGGGCTGGGAGAGGTGTTCCTGTTCCGGGTGCTGATCGTGCTGTTCGCGCTCGCGCTGGGCGCCTACCTGCTCGTCGATGGGCGCCTGCGCCTACCGACCGGCATCCCCCGGCCCGCCGCGCTGCTCGGACTGTGGTTCACCTGGACGGCGCTCTCGATCTCGTGGGCGCAGAACCCGGTCGCCGCCATCCGTTGGACCAGCTTCATGGCGATGATGGGCCTGCTGGCGCTCGCGGTCGCGGTGTACTGCGCCGAACGGCGACGGGCGAAGATCATGCTCTGGGCGCTGCTGGCGACCTTCGCGTTCGCCGGGCTGATCGCCATGGCCGAGGTGGCCACCGGCATGCACCTGCCCACCTTCCGCGCCGGCAGCGAGGCGAAAAACCTGATCGGCGTCGGCTCCTTGTTCGGCAACCAGAACAACTTCGCCACCTTCCTCGGGCTCAGCCTGCCCTACCTCGCGGTGCTGCCGCTGATCTACCGCGACGTGCGCCTGCGCGTGATCGGCATCGGCGGAGCGATCGCCTGCCTGGCATTCATCCTTCTGACCGGCAGCAAATCCGGTCTGCTCTCGGCCGGTTTCGTGCTGGTGGGACTGCTGATCCTCGCCGCCGGCGACCGGCGCACCCGCCGGCGACTCTTCGCCGCGTTCGGCGTGGTCGCACTCGCGGCGGCAATCGTAATCCCCAGCCTGCAGGGCGGTGGCCTGGTCAAGCTCGATGAGCGCACCGTCACCAAACTGAACTTCACCACGCTCACCACCCAGATCCAGTCCGGCACCGGCTCCGGCGCGGTGCGCGCCACCCTGCTGCAGGACGGCCTGAGCCTGGTGAACGCCACCAACGGCGTCGGGGTGGGCGCCGGCAACGCCGAGACCCGCGTCGAGCAGTTGGGCGCCGTGCAGGTGGCGGTTCCCAACCTGCACAACTGGTGGCTCGAGGTGCTGGTGAACGGCGGCTTGGTCGGCTTCGCGCTCTATGCCATGTTCTATGCCACCCTGATTCGCCGTCAGATGGTCGCGGCCCGCACCGGCACCGACCCGTTGGTTCGCTACATGTCACTGGCGGGCGCCCTGGCCCTGATCGGCTGGATCGTCGGCAGCATCGGCCCATCGACCGCCATTCATTTCGCGCCCATGTGGATCGTGTTCGGCCTGTCCATGGGGGCGCTGGCACTCGCTCGAAAAGAGGCACCCCCATCCGCATCCTGATGCTCAGCCACATGTACCCGAGCGCCGTCAGCGCCAGCTCCGGCGTGTTCGTGCACGAACAGACCCTCGCGTTGCGCCGCCTCGGACACGACGTGCGCGTTGTCTCGCCTCTGGGGTGGGCCCCGCCGCTGCTCGCGCGCTGGTCGGCGCACCGCGAGGTGCCGGGCACCGAGCTGATCGACGGCGTGCCGGTGCTCCGCCCGCGGATGCTCTCGCTGCCCGGCGCGCGACTGGGTCGACGCAACTGCGAGGCGATGTTCCGCGGCATCAACCGGAGCATCCGGCGAGTGCATCGCCGCTGGCCGTTCGAGCTGATCCACGCCCACATGGTGGTGCCCGACGGGTGGGTCGCCGCCCGGCTGGGCGCCCGTCACGGGGTGCCGGTGGTCGCCACCGCCCACCGGGCCGACGTGCTCGACGTGCCGGCCCGCGGCCCGCTGGACGCCGCCAGGGTGGGCGAGGCGGTCGCCGACGTCGACCAGGTGTGCGCGGTCAGCCGCGTGGTCGCCGACGCCGCCGCCCGCCACGGCGTGCCGCAACGACCGATCCGCGTGGTGCCCAACGGCGCCGACCCGGAAACCTGCCGACCGTGGCCGCGCGCCCAGGTGCGCGCCGAGTTCGGCCTGCCCGCCGATCAGCCGATCGTCACCTACGTCGGCCAGCTGGTGGAACGCAAGGGCCTGGTGCCGCTCATCACGGCCGTGGCGCGCCTGGCCGACCGGCCCGGCGGTGTGCCGCTGCTGGCGCTCGCCGGCGGGGGCCCCCAGGAGCAGGAACTGGAGCGACTCGCGCGCGATCTGGGGATCGCCGACCGGGTGCGGTTCATCGGCCGGGTGGAGCACCGACGGGTCGGACGGTTCATGGCCTGCGGCGACCTGTTCGTGCTGCCGTCGTTCAGCGAGGGGCTGCCCACGGTGGTCTGCGAGGCGATGAACTGCGGCCTGCCGGTGGTCGCGACCGCGGTCGACGGTACCCCCGAGATCGTGCGCGACGGCGAAACCGGCCTGTTGGTGCCGCCCGGCGATCCGGCCGCGCTCGCCGCGGCGCTGGGCGACCTGCTCGCCGACCCGGCCCGGCGCCAGACGATGGGCGAGGCGGCCCTGCGCGTCGGGCGCGCCGAATACACCTGGGATGCCAACGCCCGGACGATGGAGGGCATCTACCGCGACCTGATCGGAGCATCGGCATGAGCGCCGACCTGCTGCGCCTGAGGATGGACGGCGTGCGCCCGGCGTTCGCCGCCCGCGCGCGCTACGTGTTGGAGACCCTCGGCCACGCCCTGGCGAAGGAGGTGGTGTGGACCGACGGGGACGCCGACCTGGTGTATGCGCCCGAGCGTCCCGCCCATGGGGTCTGGATTCCGGCCGACGACCACGCCCAGAGGTTCTTCGAGCACGCCGATCCGTTCCCCAGCCGCGCGGTGCACCGCGCCCGCGGCCTCAACCTCCTGTTCCCTCCCAGCCATCCGGACGAACCGATCCCGGGCGACATCGTCGCCGGGGCCTTTTACCTGCTGGCGCGCTGGGACGATGCGCACATCCACATCCGAGGGCGGGACGGGCGCCTGGCGCTCTCGGCGAGCGCGTTCGGCCAGATCGCCGGCCTCGACGCCAACGAGCCGCTGATCGAGACCTACCTGGCCGCCCTGCGCGCCGCCCTGGGTCTGCGCCCGCCGAGCACCTGGGGGGAGGCGTTGGCCCATGTCGACGACGACCCGCCCCTGGGCGCGGGAGCCCATCTGGCCCGCTCCCTGCAGCACGGGCCGCTCGCCCCGGCGCTGCGCCCGGTGATCGGCCGCAACCCGTGGGATCACCTGGCCGACGCGCTGGCGATCACCTGGCAGCGGGGGCTGCGCTGCACGGCCTTCCTGCCCGCCGGGGAGACGCGCCACGCCCGCCGGTTGGTGGCGGCGGTGCGCGCCGCCGGCGGCGAGGTGGCCCTGAGCGGTTCGCCCGCGGCGGCCGCCGACGACCGGCGCCTGGCGAACCAGTTGGCGCTGCTGCATCCGGCGCGCAGCGCCGGCGGTCTGCACCTGCCGATCACCCGCGCGAGTCGTGAGGAGACCCTCGCCTGCGTCGAGGCGGCCGGAGCCGCCTATCTGTGCGAGCCGCCGGGGCTCACCACGACCGGCTTCTCGACCGGCCTGGCGCGCGCGCACCGGCCGTGGCTCCTGGATGCCGAGCGGCCCGCCGAGTTGGTGAGCGCCCCGGTGGCGGTGAGCGACACCGCCCTCTGGGCCGTCTGCGGCGGCGACAGCGAGGCGGCGCGCGAACACGCCCTGGCGGTGCTGGAGCGCGTGCGACGCGCCGGCGGACGCGTGACGCTGATGTGGCGACTGGCGGCGCTCGACCGGGCCGCCGGACCGTGGGCGGCGCTGTGGGTCGACCTGATCGACGAACTCGCCCGCCGCGGCGCGCGTCTGGGGCCGATCGGCGAGGCCGAACGGCGCCCGGTGGGCCGCCACCTGGACGGTCACCGGGTGCTGCACCTGACCACCGTTCACCGCCCGCGCGACGTGCGGATCTTCCACAAGCAGGCGCGCGCGTTGGCACGGGCCGGCGCGCGGGCGGCGGTGGCGGCCCCCGCCCGGCCGTTGGCGCGCACCGTGCGCCCGTTGGCCGGCTGGCGACTGGCGGCCCGGGCCGCCCGCAGCGGCGCCGACCTCTTCCACCTGCACGATCCGGAGCTGCTGCCGGTCGGCCTGTGGCTGAAACACATCACCGGCAAACCGGTCGTCTACGACGTCCACGAGTACCTCGGGCAGACCGCCCGCACCAAGATGTGGCTCCCGGCGGCTCTACGCCGGCCGATCGCCTGGACCGCCGAACGCCTCGAGCGGTGCGCCGCCCGCCACCTCACCGCCACGGTCACCTCCAACGAGGACCTCGCCGCGCGCTTCTCCCTGGCCGGAGCACGGGCGGTCAGCGTGGCGAACTCCCCCTGGTCGGACAGCTTCCCCGAACCCGCCCCGCCCAGCGGCGAACCGGTGGTGCTGTATGTCGGCGGCATCGGGCCCCTGCGCGGCATGAACCTGATGCGCGAGGCGTTCCCTCAGGTGACGGTCCCCGGGGCGCGACTGGTGCTCGCCGGCCCCGGCGACCCGGGCGACCTGCCGGAGCGGGTCGAGCACCTGGGGCGGGTCGACCACAGCGCCGTGCCGGGCCTGTTGGCGCGGGCGGCGGTCGCCTGGATTCCGCTGCAGCGCCACGGCAACTACGATCGCGCGGTGCCGACCAAGCTCATCGAAGCGATGGCCGCCGGGCGTCCGGTGGTCACCAGTGACCTGGGGCGGGCGAGCGCGATCGTGCGCGCGGCCGGCTGCGGCATTATCGTGCCGGCGGCCGACGCGGCCGCCCACGCCCACGCCCTCACCCACCTGCTGAGCAATCCCGAGGTGGCGGCGAAGATGGGGGAGGCCGGCCGGCGGGCGTTCCTGGAGGGCCTCGACTTCGACACCGAGGCGCGTTCCCTGACCGCCCTGTACGCGGAAATTCTCGATTGACGGGCGGCGCATGAGAGTCCTGTATGTCTCGCAGTACTTCGTGAGCGCCGATCAGGCCGGTGGGGTGCGCCACTGGCAGCACACCCGCGCTCTGGCGCGCGCCGGTCACCATGTCGCGGTGGTCACCACCTACGTCACCCACAAGGAACGCACCGTCCCGGAGCGCTATCGGGGCAGGAAGGTGGTGCGCGAAACCGATCCGGATGGGTTGGAGGTGTGGCGCACCTACTCCACCCCCGGCTACGGGCGCGACCTGCGCTCGCGGATCGCCTCGTACGGCACGTTCGCCTTCTGGTCGGCCGTGGCCGGCATGCGCGCCGCCCGCCCCGACGTGATCGTGGCCTCCTCGCCGTCCCTGCCGGCCGCGGCCGCCGCGGCGGTGATCGCGAAGCTGCGCCGCGCGCGTTTCGTGTTGGAGGTGCGCGATCTGTGGCCGGACTCAGCCGTGGCGATGGGCCTGGTGCGCGACCGCAAGACGATCGCGGTCGCCCGTTGGATGGAGCGGTTCTGTTATCGGCGGGCCCAGCGCATCGTGGCGCTCACCGAGGGGATCCGCGACGGCATGATCGCTCTGGGCGTGCCGCCCGAGAAGATCGAGCTGATCACCAACGGGATCGACCTGGAGATCGGCGCCGATCCCACCCCGGTGGCCGACCCGCGCATCCCGGATGATGCGCTGGTGGCGATGTACGTCGGCGCCCACGGCACCTACAGCTCCCTCGGCACGCTGCTGGACGCGGCCGAACGGCTGCGCGATCTGCCTCGGGCACGCATCGTGCTGGTCGGCAGCGGCGACCAGAAGGACGGCCTGGTGACCGAGGCCGCCCGCCGGGGCCTGGACAACGTGCTGTTCGTCGACCCGGTGCCCAAGCGCGAGGTGCCCGCCTGGCTGGCGCGCGCCGACATCTGCATCCTGCCGTATCAGGACCGCGAGCTGTTCGCGGGCGCCCTGCCGAACAAGATCTTCGACTACCTGGGGGCCGCCAGGCCGATCATCGCCTCGGCGCCCCGCGGTGAGGTGACCGCGGTGGTGGAGGCCGCCGAGTGCGGCCTGTGCACCCCGCCGGAGGATGGCGCCGCGCTGGCCGACGCGATCCGCAGTCTGGCGGACGACGCCGACCGGCGAGCGGCGATGGGCGAGCGGGGACGCGCCTGGGCGCTGGAGCACTACGACCGACGGGCGCTCGCGCAGCGATTCGTCGACACGGTGGAAGCCGTTGCCCGCTGAGACCACCCGCCGCGGACCGGTGGGCGGACGCGCGAAGCGGCTGCTCGATCTGGCGATCGCCGTGCCCGCCTTTGTTGTGCTGTCACCGCTGATGATCGCCCTGGCGATCTGGGTGCGTCGCGATTCGCCCGGCGGGGCCCTGTTTCGCCAGGCGCGGGTCGGCTACGCGGGCCGACCGTTCGCGCTGTTGAAGTTCCGCAGCATGGTGGTCGGCGCGGAGCGGCTCGGCGCGGGCCTTGCGGTGACCGCCAACGACACGCGCATCACCCGTTCGGGGCGGATCCTGCGCCGTCTGTCGCTCGACGAGCTGCCCCAGCTGTGGAACATCATTCGGGGCGACATGAGCCTGGTCGGGCCCCGTCCCACCGTGGCCTGGCAGGTGGCCCACTACGATCAGCGCCAACGCGGACGACTGGATGCCCGCCCGGGCCTGACCGGATTGGCCCAGATCAGCGGACGCAACAGCCTGCCCTGGTCGCAACGCATCGAGCTGGACCTGGAATACATCGGCAACTGGAGCCTGCGCGGTGACCTGGCGATCCTCGCCCGCACCGCCTGGGTCGTGCTGCGCCGCGCGGGCGCCTACCGCGACGAGGGCACCCCGCCCCAGTTCGATCTGCCCCGCCGCGGCGATGACACCCCCGAGCAGCGACCGTGACCAACAAGGACGGTTCCGTGACGTTTACCCCCCCGTTCAATCCCGATCGAGCGGGCGCCGTCCGCCGACGCCGCTGAGGTCTCAGGTGGAACGCGAAATCACCCTGCGCGAATACGGGCGCGTGCTGTGGAGCGGCCGCTGGCTGGTCCTGATCTGCGCCGTGGTGGCGGCCGTCGCCGCGCTGGCGTTCAGCCTGGCCGGCACCACGACCCACACATCAACCGCTCAGGTCACCCTGGGTCAGGCCACCACCTCCGCGGGCACCCCGGTGTCCACCCCGGCCACCAACCCGGCGACGGCCGCGACCGTGCTGGGCGCCGACCGGCTGGTGGTCGCGGTCGCCAAGCAGTTGGGCGTCGAGCCGAGCGTGGTGCGTTCATCCGCCCACCTGAGCGCACCGCGCACCACCGGCGGGGCCGCGGGCAACCAGCCGACGCTGATCATCGTGACGTGGACCGGAGCCGACCGTGAGCTGGCGATTCGGGGGGCGAACGCCTACGCCCGTGAGATCGAGCGCTTCATGCTGGCCGAGAACAGCGCGGTGATCCGGACGTACCGCGAGTCGGTCAACCGCGCCCAGCAGGACGTCGACCGACTCAACGCCCAGATCGCCGGTTACAGCCGCACCCTGCAGGGCAACCCGTCGCCCGAGACGCGCCTGACGCTCAACACGCTGCTCAGCGCCGCAACCAACCAGCTCAGCCAGGTGCAGAGCCAACTGACGCTCCAGCAGATCGCGCTGGCCAAGGCCGAGACGATCGAACTTCCCGCGATCATCTCGCTGGCCGAGGACGCCACCTCGAGCGCCGGGGTGCGCAATCGCGCGCGCACCGTGCTGATCGGTCTGCTGCTCGGCCTGCTGGTCGGCGTGATCGCAACCTTCATCTGGCGGGGGAGTCCCGCCGGGCGTGCGCGCCGTCACGACGACCGCTAGCCTCGCGGCCCTGCTGGTCGCGACGACGCTGGTCGCCGGTTGCGGCGGTGCGGGTGAGGACGCCGGCAACGCCGCGCCGGGCGACACCGCGGCGCACACCCAGACGCCGAGCGCGCCGGCCCCGGGGGCCAGCCTG
>DAOKZF010000032.1:2275-12142 GCA_035325785.1 Miltoncostaeaceae bacterium | reverse complement strand
ATCGTCGCGGACATCAACGCGGACACGGTCGCCGCTCTGGTCGCCAAGGACAGCCCCGAGCCCACCGCCCTGATCAAGGGCTGATCCCCCCGCCTCCGGCAACGACCGGAGCGCGACGCGGTACCACCGAGGGGTCGCCAACCGGCGGCCCCTCGTCGTTGCGCGGGTCCCGCACGACCAACGGGCTGAGGAGAACGCGCCCGAGCGCCGTAATCTGTTCGCATGCGCATCCTCACCGCGGCCCTCGGCTGCATCGCCGTCGCCCTGCTCACCCCCGCCCTCGCATCCGCCAACACGGTGCAGTTCGTGCAGGGCGAACAGCTGGTGAGGGTCCAGCGACCGGGAAACACCCTCGAGCGGGCGATGACGGCGCTGATGAAGGGGCCGACCGCGGCGGAGCGCTCGCGCCAGGTGCGCACCTATCTGGTTCCCGGCACCACCATCCGCTCGCTGTCGGTCGACAATGGGATCGCGACGATCGACTTCACCACCCGTTTGGTGCGCGAGGATGAACCGGGCGTGCTGCTCGCGCGCCTCGCGCAGGTGGTGGGCACCGCCACCGCCGTGCCCGGCGTGCGCGCGGTGCGCGTCCAGGTGCTGGGCGGCACACCGCTGGGCCTGTTCCCCGGCATCGACGCCCGTCGCCCGCTCACCCCGCGCGCCCTGGCGACCCCCGATGTCGCCCCACCCATTCCCGATCAGGGCGGTGGCGGGACGGTGAGCGACTCCACGCGCGATCTGCAACAGCGCCTGGCGAGCCTTGGCTACCTCGACCAATCGGCCGTCGATGGGCGCCCCGGCCCCACCACCACCAGCGCGGTGATCGCCTTCCAGAAGTGGCAGGGTCTGGAACGCGATGGCGTCGCCGGCCCCGCGACCCTCGCGGCGCTCGCCACGGCCGCGCGCCCCACGGCGCGCACCGCCGGACCGACCGGCCACCGGATCGAGATTCTCCTCGACCGCCAGCTGGTGCTGCTGATCGACAACAACCGGGTGGTGCGCGTCATGCCCACCTCGACGGGGGCGTCCGCCACACCGACGACCACCGGCACATTCGCCGTCTACGGAAAGTACGAACGTTGGTGGTCGGTGCCGTTTCGCATGTATCTGCCCTGGTCGGTGGCGTTCGTGGGCGGGATCGCCCTGCACGAGTATCCCGACGTTCCGGTCTTTCCGGCCTCGCACGGTTGCGTGCGCCTGTCGGCCGCCGACGCACGGCGCGTCTTCGACTTCTCCTCGGTCGGCATGCAGGTGAGAGTTCTGGGGGTGTCACGATGAGACGGCGGGTTCTCGCCGCGGTGATCGCCGGCGCCGGTGCGACGGCGCTGTTCGGCGCACCGGGCGCCGGCGCCCAGGACGCCGGCGCGCTGAGCACCCACCGCCCCGGGCTGTTGACGGTCGGCCTGAACATGCCCAGCCAGGGTTTTCAGGTCGGGGCGATCGCCGGCCAGCAGGTCGTCTACGCGCAGGGGCTCGAGGTCGATCTGGCCCGGGCGCTGGCCCGAAAGATGGGCCTGAGGGGCGTCTGGTTCGTCCAGCAACCGGAGCTCGGCCGGCTGATCGGCGCGGGACCGAAGCCCTGGGATATCGCCCTGGCGCAGGCCACCGCAACCGCGGGCCGCAAGCGCCTGGTCAGTTTCTCGGTGCCCTATCTCGCCTCCGACCAGGCGGTGCTGCTGCGACGCGGTCTGCCGGCGCCCGAGCCATCCTCCCTGGCCGACCTGAAACCGCTGCGGCTGTGCGTGCAGGCCTCAACCACCGGGGTGGCGGTCACCGCGCGGCGGATCGCGCCCCTCACGGCCGCCGTGCGCTACCGCGATCGCACCAACATGCTGCAGGCCCTGCAGGCGGGCCGCTGCGATGCGGTGGTGCTGGATGCGGCCATCCTGAACGTGCAGCAGGCGGCGACCCCGGAGCGTTACGGCAGGCTGATGGGGCGGATCCCCACGGGAGAGCGGTACGCGGCGATCCTCGAGCGCAACAGCGCCCTGATACCTCCCGTGAACCGGGCGCTGAACGCGCTGCGCCGCGACGGGACGATCGACCGGCTGATCACCCGCTGGGTGAAGGTTCATCCCGAGGAACTGCCGGTGATCCCGCCCACCGGCGGCGCGCCGTCCGGCGGACCCACGACCCCCGTGCGCCCGCCGAGCGAGCCGGTGCCGCTGCCCTGATCAGTCCCCGAGGGCCGGGTCGGTGAGGGGCGCCGCGTCCTCGGCGGGCGCGCTGAGCAGTCCACGGGCGGTCGCCCAGCGTTCGAACACCACCGTGCCGAACGGCGGGATACCGGCCAGCAGGGCCACGACCCCCACCCGAGAGCCCCACCGCATGATCGGCCAGGTGAGGAAGGTCACGGTGACGTAGGCGATGAAGAACACGCCGTGGATCGGACCCCAGATCTGCACCCACAGCGGCGTGTCGGCCGGGCCGTACTTGAGGAAGATCCCCAGCAGCAGTCCGGCCCATCCGACCGCTTCGAGCAGGGCCACCAGTCGGAAACGGCGGATGGGGTCACTCAGCAGATCGGACATGGCACCTCGGCGCATGAGAGTCGGGGCGGATCGGACTGCACGCTACGCGGACGGTATGGGCGAACCGTCCCACAGGCGGGGACCGAACGACCCGATCACATACGCCGTCAGGGAGCGAGGGAGATCCCCGCCTGGGCGAACTCGCGCGCCAGACGCGCGCGTAGCTCGCGTCCGACGATCCACTGGGCACCCGGTGCGGTCTCGATGTGGGCGGTCAGCTCCACCCCGGCGCTCGCATACCCGTCGACTCCCAGAACCCGGAACCCGCCGGTGATCAGGTCCCGGTAGGGCTCCTCCTCGCGCAGGTGGTCCGCCACCCGGCGCGCCAGAGCGATTGCCCGCCCCAGGTCCTGGTCGTAGGGCACGGTGAGCGTGAGCGGATAGCGCGAGTAGCGTTTGGTGAGGTTGCTGCTCACCCGCACCTCGCCGTTGGGCACCACGTGGCGGGCGCCGTCCTCGGCGCGCAGGACGGTGGTGCGCAGATTGACCGCCTCCACCGTGCCGGCGACCGAGGCGATCTGAATCGCATCGCCCACGTCGTACTGGTTCTCGAGCAGGATCATGAAGCCGCCCAGGAAGTCGCGCACCAGGTGCTGAGCGCCCAGGCCGATCGATATGCCGACGACCCCCGCGGCCGCCAGGATCGGCCCGACCGCGACTCCGGCCTGGTTCAGCGCCGAAATCGCGGCGATCAACCAGACCATCAGGAGCAGCGCGCTGCGCAGTACCGAGGCGAGCGTCTGGGCGCGCCGCTGCAGCGTGCCCGCGGGCCCGTCCGCGGCCTGGACCCGACGGGCGAACCGGTTGACCGCGACCACGATCACGCGCGTGAGCACCAACGCGATCAGCACGATGATGCCGATCGCGATCAGACGCTCGTCCCAGTTGGACCAGTCGCGCCAGCCGCTCATCGGAGGCCCGCGTCGGCGTGGGTCCGCTCAGTCACCCGAGTGCGGCACGCCGAACGCCGGCGCCGGGCCGCCGGTCACGTCGAGCGCCGGGTCGGTCACATCCTCGGTGCGATCCGCCGGGTCATCGGTGAGCGCCACCGACAGGGCGGCCACCGCCACCTCAAGCTCCGCCTCGGTCGGTTGGGCGGTGGTGAGCCTCTGGGCGGCCATGCCCGGCCAGGAGAGGAACGCCCAGCGCCCGTGGGCGCGCTTGGCCGCCTGGCGTTGCAGCTCGAAGGCGATCGCGGTCACGATCGGCGCGCCGATGATGCGCGTGGCGATCAGGGCGACGTAGGTGAACACGCCGGTGATGGCGAGCACCGCGCCGTACACCGCGATGGACACCAGACCGGAGACCACCAGAAACGAGGTGCCGCAGCGCGGGTGGAAACGCGAGAAGCCGGCGGCCGCGGCGGCGGTGAGCGGCGCGCGGGCCTCGTGGGCGGCGATCGCCTGGTGCTCGGCGCCGTGGTACTTGAGGATCTTGCGGAAGGGCGGCAGCAGGCTCATCACCATCAGCATGCCGAGCAGCATGATCAGCCGGATGGCGGCGTCGGCGACGATGAAGGCCGCCCCGGTCAGGCCGGCCTCCTTGGCGATCACCACCGGACCGACCCGGAAGATCGCCACCTGGATCAGGAAGCCGATCACGGCCCCGGCCACCACCCCCACCTTGCCCCAGAAGCCGAGCAGCGGAGCGGGTTCGGTGCCGGATGGCGACTCGTCCGGATCGGAGGCCCGATCGGCGGCGGCCGCGGCGGGCGGATCGAGGGTCGCGACGGCCGTGGCAGCGAGGACGTCTCGTCGATCGACACCGGCGGCACCTGCGCGGAGTCCGCCCGTTCCGGCGCCCGCTCGGGGTCGGCCTCGGTCTGCGCCCAACGGAGTCGCTCGCCGATCGTCATGGCCTTCTGGCCCACCACCACCGCGCTGCGGATGGCGAACACTCCCCGCAGCAGGGGCCAGCGCGCCCAGCGCCCCCGGGGTTGGGCGAGGGCGAACGACTCGGTGACGATTTCGCCGTCCTCGTCCCGGCGCACGGCGATCCCCACCCGTTCGGCGGTGCGCATCATCACACCGCCGGGCAGCGCGCTGCCACCGACGGTCACGGGCACGTCGTCATGACGGGAGGTGGCGGGCGGATCGCTCGGAATCGGTCGCTCCTTGCGCGGGGATGACGCACGGGCATCCCGAGAAGATGCCCGCGGTCCAGTTTAGGGCACCTCGCCGGAGCGGCCTACGCGCCGGACGCGTCGTCCTGGAGCGTCACCGCGAGCTCCACCAACAGGGTCTCCGCCAGCCCGGCAACCTTGAGCGCCTCCTTGGCCAAGCGGCTGCCGTCGCGGGCGGCATCCGCCATGCCGAGACGCACGGAGATCCAGAACGCGGCGTAGACCCGGCGCGCATCACCGTCCTGGGCCACGTCGTCGACCGCGTCGATTCCCGGCATCGTCCGCAGAGCCTCGCGCAGACGGTGGGCCGCCGCGCTGTCGGCCGGCGGATCGGCAACCGCACTGAAGGCGATGCGATAGCTGGCCAAAGCGGTCATGGCATCTCCTTCTGTCCGGCGGCGCCGCGCTGTTCGTTCTGCCACCGCAACAGGTCCAACTCGTCGCCGGCCTCGTCCAGGGCGGTGAGCGCCGCCACCCGGCGGTCGGGGGGCACCACGGCGTCGGCCAACCATTGCCACAGGCGAGGGGTCTCCGTCGCGGCGACGGCGCCCACCCGGTGCCCGGGCGACGGGGCGCCCATCGCCACACGGGCCCGGCGGATCCGCGGATGCGCGGCCAGCGCCAACGTCACACGCCCCTCGGCGTCGATCAGGTAGGGCCCGGCGCCGTCCGAGAGCACCACCGGCAGGGTCACCTCGATCAGCAGCCGCCCCCAATCCTCGGGTGAGCAGGCGGAAAGCCCGGCGATGACCGCCTCGGCCTCGTGGCGGGCAACGCCGGCATGGCGCACGCGCCCATCGGGGAACAGCAACCCGTGACGGCGGGTCGGGTCGGCACCGCCGGCGGGCGCGTCGGGGGCCGGAACGAGCGTGATCTGGTCGGGGTCCTCGCTCACCTGCACGAGGATAGCGGGGTTCACCCGGGCGCCACCGAGCGCGATGATCTAGCGTCGCGTCATGTACGCCATGGTGTTGCGCCGCCCGCGCGCGGCGAGCGCGGAGCCGCTGCGGCGGGAGGAGCGACCCGATCCGCGTCCCGGACCGGGCCGCGTGGTGGTGCGCGTGGAGGCCTGTGCGGTCTGCCGCACCGACCTGCAGTTGGTTGAGGGCGACCTGCGAGCCCACCGCCTGCCGGTCGTGCCCGGGCACCAGGTGGTCGGCAGGATCGAGACGGTCGGCGAGGGGGTCGATCCGGGATGGGTCGGGCAGCGCGTCGGCGCCTACTGGTTGGCCGACGCCTGCGGTGCGTGCCACCGCTGTCGGGAGGGCCGCGAGAACCTGTGCGCCGCCGCGCGGTTCACGGGATGGGACGTCGACGGCGGCTACGCACAGCTGATGGAGGCCGACCCCCGTTTCCTGGTGAGACTGCCAACCGATGTCGCGGCGCCCGCCATCGCACCGCTGCTGTGCGCGGGGATCATCGGGTACCGGTCCCTCAGGGTGAGCACCATCGCACCGGGCGAGCGCCTGGGCCTGTTCGGCTTCGGCGCCTCGGCCCGCAGCGCCCTGCAGGTGGCCCGCCACAATGGCTGTCGGGTCTTCGTCTGCACCCGGGGCGCCGAGGATCGCCGGCGCGCCCGCGAGTTGGGCGCGGAATGGGTCGGCGGGTTCGCCGAACGTCCGCCGGAGCCGTTGGACGCGGCGATCACCTTCGCGCCGGTCGGCGAGGCGATCGTTCACGCCCTGACCGCGGTCGACCGGGGCGGGACCGTGGCGGTGAACGCGATCCATCTGGATCGGGTGCCCGAATTCCCCTATCGCCTGCTGTGGCACGAGCGCAGCCTGCGCAGCGTCGCGAACGTGACCCGCGCCGATGCGCACGAGTTCCTCGAGCGGGCCTTCGCGATCCCGATCGGCACCGATCACCATGAGTATCCCCTCAACGACGCCAACCGGGCGCTGGCCGACCTGGCCGCCGGTCGGGTGCGCGGATCGGCGGTCCTGGTGCCGTAGCCGGGCGGGTAACGGCGAGCGCACCCGCCCGGCAACGACGGACGTTCCGTCTCTCAGAGGCCACCGCTGGCCGATGAGATTGCGTCCTGGATGGCCTTCTTGAGACCGCCCCCCACGGCCGGAGCCCACCCCTTCGCGGCGACGGCGACGGCACCGATCAGGAGGGTCACCATCACCACCACGCCCACGTACTCCACCGTTCCCTGGCCGCGCTGATCCCGGTGAGCCCTCTCGAGCAGGGCCAGCCCCACCGCGTGCAGCCATGCGCTCATTGCGTAGGTCATCGTACTCATCCTCCATTGTGTTGTTGAACCCGCATCCACCGCCTGCGCGCTCGCGGATCAGCCACCGCGCAGACGGTCGAAACCACGGGTGATCAGACGCCTGAGCACCCGTTTGCCGACATCGAGGGACACGTCGGCGCTCACTCCGCCGGCGTCCCGCGCGATGGAACGCGCCGCGTCGCCCGGCGACATGCCCGCGAGGTGGGCGACGTAATCGATCGCCCGGCTCGGATCGTTCAGCAACCCCATCGCCACCGAGCGCATCGCACCGACCACGTC
The DNA here is from genome assembly GCA_035325785.1 of Miltoncostaeaceae bacterium. Classification (GTDB taxonomy): domain Bacteria; phylum Actinomycetota; class Thermoleophilia; order Miltoncostaeales; family Miltoncostaeaceae; genus JAVJSF01. Next base: position 4,974 of record DAOKZF010000032.1, on the reverse strand, counting down.
CCCGGACCCCCCGCCGGACATCAGCGCGAGCGCCGACAGCGGCCGCTCGCGCAGCTGTCTCCAGCGCAGGCGCAGGCGATCGCCGAAGCCCCCGGCGAACTCCCCGCCCATGTCCCGCCCCAGCTCGCCGGCCGCTCGGGCTCGATCGACCGCGACACGGGTGAGACGACCGAGGCGACCCATCAGGCCGACGGAGCCACCGGACGACGCCACGGCGTCGGCCGTTCCCGCGAGCGCGCCGCCGCCGGGCGCAACGCCCACGAGGGGGCTCGCCACCGCCCCGATCGGATCGGGGCCGCGCGCCGGCAGATGTGAGTTCTGCGACAGCCACAGACCGGCGCCCACCATCATCAGCGCCACCAGGGTCACGATTCCGACCCATTCGACCGTCGCCTGACCGGATGCTCCGCCGCGTTCCATGGGCTCACGCTACGAGCGCGCCACGCGTCGAATCTGCGCCCGCCCGCGCCGCAAGGCACGCGGATCCGCGCCGTTTGGCGTCACATGTCCCGCCCCGTTCACGGGCGTACCTCACCCGGGCTACACTGGACCCATCCGAGCGTCGCGCGCGTCCGAGGAGCATCAGCATGAGGGTCATCGACACGCTCACCGAGAAGGCCGGCCGGATGGCGGGCGACCTGCAGGACTCCCTGCGCCGAGCGCGCGCGGAAGGCGAGAAGCGCCTGCTGCAGCGCCAACATCGTGCCGCGCTCGAGCAGCTCGGCCTGCGCGTCTACGAGCTGGTCAGGGCGGGCGAACTCCCGGAGCAGCCGATCGGGGTCGAGATTGCCGCGGTCGAGAGCAAGCTGATCGAGATCGAGGCCAAGGTCGACGAGCTCGACAATCTGCGCCCGGGCGACCCGGCCGAGGAACCCGTCGAGGCTCCCGCCGAGGATGACGCCCGGCCGCCGTCGGGTGCCGCCTCCGCACCGGTGGACCCCGCGCTGGCGGCCTTTCCGATGATCGACACCCCGGCGGGCGACGGGGCCGAGCGGCGTGGCGGCGACGAGCCGTAGGCAACGACGCGATCGGCCGAAGGCGGTGTATGCTGGGGTGAGTCGCAACGGCTGGGCGTCGTTGCTCCGCATTGTGGGAGAACCGTCGGCGTGAGAGCCGAATCAGATCTTCAGGGACATCACCGGTCTGAGACCCCCGCCTGCCATCGCTGCGGATTACCGCTGCTGGCCGACGCCGATTACTGCCCGTTCTGCGAACGGTGGTTGGACGAGAGCCGCATCGGGCGGCTCCTGCACCGACGCCCCGCCCGCCCAACCGTGCGAGCGGCCGCGCGCCGAGAACGAGTACTGCTGACCGTCGGTCTGGGCGTGTTCGCCGTGGTGGCGGTCGTCAGTCTGTTCTTCGCCTTCGCCACCTGAGCCGCAACCGACCGACGAGTCCCGCGTGAGACCCGCCCGAGGGCGATCACGGGTGGGCCGACCCACCCTTGGAACCAAGAGGAATCCCACATGAGAAACCCCACCACCCACACCCATCTGACCGTCGGCGACGAGGTTCGCGGCTCCTTCCGCTGCGAGGGCTGCGATCTGCTGATCCAGTCACCGCGCGAGAACGACGGCATCCTCGTGCTGCCGCTGTGCCCGCTGTGCGGAGCCGAGGACTGGCGCCCCGCCTGAGGTCCGCATCGCTCCCGCCGGGCGATCCGCGCGGCGGGACCACCTTCTGCCACCAGTCGTAGCCCGCCGCCCCCAGCAGCGCCCACTGCTGCACGACGCGGCCACCGAGCCCCTCCACCTCGCGGTTCACCTCGAACAGCCGCTCCGGGGTGGTGGCGAGGGTTTGCATCCCCTGGCTCGTGAGCGTGGACAGGAGCAGAAAGGTACGCATGCGCGCAGTCTACGCCCGCTCCGCGCGCGTGCCATGCGGCGGAGCCATCGGCCCACAACTGAAACGTTTCTCCCCGGCGCGGCGACTAGACTGGCACCGACACTCCCCGCCACCGAGGTGAACATGCTGCGCGACACCGATCCCACGCCGAACGAACTCCAGCGGGCGCTGCTCGAATACGACCCCACCGCCCTGGAGACCGCTCTGATCGAGTGGACCAAGGAGCATTGGCCGATGGTCGCGCGGTCGATGGTGTACCACCGCGCCGAGGCCGACAAGACGGTCGAGGGCGTGATGGGCCTGCGCGACGATGAGGCAAAGCTCGCGCTGCAGGTGGCCGCGCGCGTCGCCATCGGGGAGCGCGAGTTGATGTGCCGCGCCGTCGCGGCGGTGCTGCCGCAGTGGCTGGAGGAGACCTACGGCCTGAAGCCCAAGGGCGCCTGAACGCCCCGCGGTGGGTGCGCGCCGATCGGCGCGCACCCACCGCACACCCACCGGGCGATGTGCCTCAGTCGCCCCGCGGCTCGGTCGGATAACCGGCCGCCACCCAGGCATCCCAGCCGCCCACCAGCACGCCGACGCGCGAGCGGCCGTGGTCGAACGCCCACATGGCGACGGTCAGGCTCTGGGCCTCACCGGGTTTGTCGCAGTAGAAGATCAGCTCGCCGCCCTCGGGCAGATCGGGCACCTCGTGGACGAACTCCACGGGATCGACGCGCAGCGCGCCCGTGATCTTCTGGTCGGCCGAACGCCAGCCGACGCGCACGTCGACCGGCCGCACCGCATCGCCCATCTTGAACGCGGCGAACAGATCGACCGGCTGCCAGCGCGACACATCATCCCAAGCCATCAAC
>DAOKZF010000032.1:0-2265 GCA_035325785.1 Miltoncostaeaceae bacterium | reverse complement strand
TGCAGCAAATCCGCGCGGCTACGCTACCAGCCGCTGTGCCTCCTCCAGGGAACGCGCCCCGGTGAGGGAAAGGATCGCCGCGACGTACTCCCGGGTCCGCGGAGTGAGGATCCCCGCCTCCACGGCCCGGGCGACATAGGCGATGCCGTTGCGTGGACCGGTGGCCGCGCTTGCCACCGCCCGCGCGGCCAAATGCCGGGGTTCCATGTCGGGCGCCGGCAGGTTGCGGTCCAGACAGGCGCTCAACACCAGCAAACCGCCGCCGAACCCGGCCACCGCCACGATGCCGCGGGCCGACTCCACGCCCTCTCGCTCCGACAGCAGGTCGATCGCCGTCCCGACATCGACGTGCGCCGCCAGGTGCAGAAGGCATCCGTCGACCGGCCCGCCGTCGGGGTGAGGGGTCAGCACCGGGCCGCCACCCCATCGCGGCGAGCTGCGCGCGTACTCGACCGGAAAGGGCGTGCGGCAGGGGGTGCGCCGTTCGATCACGGCATCCAGGGCCACCCCGGGTTCGCCGATCAGCGACCCGTAGGCGAGGATCGCCACCGGCGGCTGGCCGACCGGATGCCGCACCGGGTTCAGTCGGTGAGCGCCGAAAGCATCCGGGCCGCGTTCCCGGGCGCCTTCACCCTGTAGAGCGCCTGCGCGATTCGCCCATCGGGCCCGATCAGGAACGAGCTGCGCTCAATGCCCATGAAGCGCCGCCCATACATCGACCGCTCGACCCACACCCCGTATGCCTCGGCCGCCGTGTGGTCGGGGTCGCTCAACAGGGGGAAGGTCAACCCCTGCGCCTCGCGAAAGCGCTCGTGGGAGGACAACGGATCCGGGCTGATGCCGAACAGGCGCGCGCCGGCGGTCGAGAAGCCCTCGCTCAGGTCGCGGTATTCGCAGGCCTGGGTGGTGCACCCGGGGGTCGCATCCTTGGGATAGAAGTAGAGCACGACCGGCTCGCCGCGCAGGTGAGAGAGCGTGATCGTCTCACCGTTGTCGGCCTCGAGGGTGAAGTCGGGGGCGAGATCGCCGGGCTGCAGTCGGGCCATGGTCACCTTTCGTTGTCCGGCAAGGAGCCTATCCCCTCCCCCGCCCGATCCGCCTCGGGACCGGGCGCCGGCGTGTCGAGCGCGGGTTCCACCCCGAGAACCGGCAGCTCCAGGCGCACCAGCCCTCCGGGGCCATCGGGGAGCGTCAGCCTGCCGCCCATCCGCCCGGCGAGGGCGGCGGCGACGCTCAGTCCCAGCCCCGCGCCGGGACGCGCCGGGGCGACCGCACCACGCACGAACGGTTCACGGACCGCCGGCCGCTGGGCGGCGGGGATTCCCGCGCCGGTATCGGCCACGGTCAGCGCCAACGGGCCGGCGCCACCGCGACGGGCGCGCAGGGTGATGGTGCCCCCACGCGGGGTGGCGGCAGCCGCGTTTGCCACCAGCTCGTCAAGCGCCCGGTGAAGCAGATCGGGGTCGACGGCCGGTTCGCCCACCCCCTCGGCCAGATCGTGCTCCAGGCGCAGGCCGTCCTGGCGCAGGCGCTCGTCCCAGCGGGCGCCCAGCGCGAACGCCACCGCCGCCAGGCGGGTCTGCGTTCCCGGCGCGGATGGCCCGTCGGGAGCGTGGTCGCCGGCCTCCAGCAGGCGGTCAACCAGGACGTCAACGCTCCGGACGGCCGCCCGGATCTCGGCCACGTCGGCACGGTGATCGACCGATTGATCGTCGGCCATCCGCTGCGCTGCGGCGGCGATCCGCGCCAGCGGAGGACGCAGTGTCCGCGCGCCGGCCCCGGTGATCGCCCGACGCACGGCCGCCAAGCGGGCCTGTTCGGCACGATCGACAACGGTGACGATGCGCCCGCCGGGCAGCGACCAGGCCTCCACCTCCAGCCGACAGCCGTCGCTGAGCTCCAGCGGATGGGCGACGGCGCCGGAGCCGGCGAGCGCGCCGACCAGGGCGGCGTCGAGCGTCCGTCGATCCGCGTCGACCGCATCCAGAAACAGACGCTGGCAGGCGTCGTTGCGGGCGACGATGCCACCATCGGCCCGAAAGGCGGCCGGCAGCGCCAGCGGCCCGATGAGCGCCGTGACCGTGGCCGCGTGCGCGGCTCCCGCGCCCTCCAGCGCCGCGATGCGCGCGCCCACGCCCTCCAAGGCGAGGTCGAGTTCGCCGAACGGGCCCCGTGAGGGCGGCATCGCGCCCGCCGGCTGTCCGTGCACCAGCGCGCGCAGGGCCTCGGTGCGTCGACGCACCGAGGCGCGAACGCGGGTCGCCC
>DAOKZF010000031.1:9190-12195 GCA_035325785.1 Miltoncostaeaceae bacterium | reverse complement strand
GCCTGCGCGATCCTCTGCTGGAGGCGCCTCAAATCATTTTGAAAGACCTTCTAAGCGGTACGGGCCCGCTCGCCGTCGGTGACCTCATCATCCCGGTGGCCGATTCGAACCTTGATTCGAGCCTGTTCCTCCCGGTGTTCGCGGCGACCCGAACCGACTCCATACGGATCACCTACTGCAATCCATCCGGGGCTGCCGTCGACACCACCAGCGGAGATCAGCTGAGCATCGACTACTACGCGGTCAGCCTCCCGATGGCGGCTCCCTGAAACGCGCTGGGCCCCGCCGTGATGGCGGGGCCCAACCGAGTACGCGCGGCAGGATTCGAACCTGCGACTTCTGGCTCCGGAGGCCAGCGCTCTATCCACTGAGCTACGCGCGCTCGTGGGGGGCAGTGTAAACGACCGCGCGCGCTCGGTGGGCGCGGTTAGGATCGCGCCGTGGAAATGTTCGTCACCCTCGTCGGCACCGCCGCCTCGGTGCCCACCGCGACCCGCGGCACCTCGGCCACCCTGATCGCCCGGGGCGGCGAGCGCTGGTTGATCGACTGCGGCGAGGGCACCCAACGCCAGCTGCTGCGCGCCGGCATCGGCCTGGTCGACCTCGACCTGCTGCTGCTCACCCATCTGCACGGCGACCACATCCTCGGCCTGCCCGGCCTGCTCAAGACCTACGGCCTGCGCGGACGCGAACGGGCGCTGCGGATCGTCGGCCCCACCGGATTGGAGCGCCTGTTCGCCACCCTCGGCCCGCTGATCGGCCGGCTGCCCTTCCGTCTGGAACTGGACGAGCGCCGCCCCCAGGCCGGCGAGCCGGTGTGGACCGCCGATGGTGTGCGCATTCAGCCCTTCGCCACCCGCCACTCGGTGCCCTCGATGGGCTACGCGGTGCTCGAGGATGATCGGCCCGGATCGTTCGACGTCGCCGCCGCCACCGCCCTGGGGGTCACCCCCGGCCCGGACTTCGGCGTGCTGCAACGCGGCGGAACCATCACCACCGCCGCGGGGGTGACGGTGCGGCCCGAGCAGGTGATGGGCGAGGCCCGCCTCGGACGACGGGGGCTCGTGAGCGGCGACACCGAACCGTGCGGAGCCACCCTCGATCTGGCCGAGGGGGCCTCGCTGCTGATCCACGAGGCGACCTTCCTCGACGAGGATCGCGATCGCGCCCGCGAGACCCGTCACTCCACCGCCCGCGAGGTGGCGGTGCTGGCCCGCGAGGCCGACGTCGACCTGCTGGTGCTCACCCACCTGTCCTCGCGTTGCGCGCCCGGCGCGGTGCGCGATGAGGCGCGCGCGGTGTTCGCGCGCACCGTGATCGGCCGCGATTTCGACCGCATCGAGGTGCCGTTTCCGGAACGGGGGGAGCCGATCCTCACGCGGGCGGGACGCCCCGGCGAGCGCAACGAGCCGTCCGAAGGGCGTGGTACGGTAGCCGACGATTGACCTTTAAGCCGGTCCCGCGAGGCCGGAAAGGAGCGCATATGACAGATCCGCGTACCGCCACCGCGACCACCCTGCGGGAGTAGCGGCGTGCCCGGCAAGACCGTGGTCGACGCCGACCAGGTTCGTCGCACCGTCGCCCGCATCGCGCACGAGATCGTCGAGCGCCATGCCGACCCGACCACCCTCGCGCTGGTGGGCATCCACACCCGCGGCGTCCCGCTGGCCGCCCGCCTGGCCGAGCTGATCGAACGTTTCGCCGGCGCCCGGCCGGCCCTCGGCACCGTCGACATCGCCCTGTATCGCGACGACATCGGCTTCAACGCCCGCGGCGCCCTGCCGGTGGTGGGCGACACCGACCTGGAGTTCGACGTCACCGAGCGTTCGGTGGTGCTGGTGGACGACGTGCTGTTCACCGGACGCACCATCCGCGCCGCGGTCGACGCGGTCTTCGACTACGGCCGCCCGCGCATGGTGCAGTTGGCGGTGCTGGTCGACCGCGGCCACCGCGAACTACCGATCCGCGCCGACTACGTGGGCAAAAACCTGCCCACCGCGCGCAGCGAGCGGGTGCGGGTGCGCCTGAGCGAGGTCGACGGCACCGACGCGGTGATTCTCGAACAGGCCCCGACGGAGGACGGAGCATGAACCCGCGGCGCTCCCTGATTGGCATCGGCGACCTGTCGCGCGAGGACATCGAACGCGTGATGCTGCTGGGCGACCGTTTCGCCGAGGTGATGGACCGCGACCTGAAAAAGGTCCCCACCCTGCGTGGACGGACGGTGATCAACCTGTTCGTCGAGGCGTCCACCCGCACCGCAACCTCATTTGAACTGGCGGGCAAACGGCTCTCGGCCGACGTGGTGAACGTGAAGGGCTCCGGCTCCAGCATGGAGAAGGGCGAGACCCTCAAGGACACGATCATCACGCTGTCCTCCTACCGACCCGACGTGATCGTGATCCGCCACGCCAGCGCCGGCGCCTGCCGCCTGGCCCAACGCCACAGCGACGCGGCGATCGTGAACGCCGGCGACGGTAAGGGCGAACACCCCACCCAGACGCTGCTCGACATCTACACCATCCGCCGGCAGGTCGGTCCGTTGGAGGGCACGCACATCGCCTTCGTCGGCGACGTGGCCCACTCGCGGGTGGCGCGCTCCGGCGCGCTCGGCTTTCGCGAGCTGGGCGCGCGGGTGTCGTTCGTCGGACCGCCCACCCTCATCCCGCGCGACGCCGAGGCGGCCTTCGGGGTGGAGGTCTCCCACGATGTGCGCGACATCGCCGACGCCGACATCGTCTACGTGCTGCGCATGCAGCTGGAGCGGATGGGCCCCGGCGGATTCGTTCCCTCGCTGCGCGAGTACGCGGCGACGTTCGGCATCAACCACGCCCGTCTGCGCCCCGGGCAACGGGTGATGCACGCCGGCCCGATCAACCGCGGCGTGGAAATCGCCGGGGAGCTGGCCGACGACCCGCAGACCCTGATCGAGAACCAGGCGGCCAACGGAATGGTGGTGAGAATGGCGGTGCTCTACGATCTGCTCGCCGCGCCGGCCGGCGCGG
>DAOKZF010000031.1:3445-9180 GCA_035325785.1 Miltoncostaeaceae bacterium | reverse complement strand
ATCCGCGACGTGCGGGTGCTCGACCCGGCGGCGGGCATCGACGAGCGGCGCGACCTGGTGGTGCGCGACGGGCGCATCGGCGGCTCCCCCGACGGCCTGGAAGAGATCGACGGCGCCAACCTGGTGGCCGTGCCCGGCTTCGTCGACCCGCACGTGCACCTGCGCGTGCCCGGTCGAGAGGATCTGGAAACGGTGGCCACCGGCAGCCTGTCCGGCGCAGCCGGCGGCTTCGTGGCGATCGTCGCCATGCCGAACACCACCCCCGTGGTCGACAACGCCGCCGTGCTCGAGGCGCTGCTCGACCAGGCCGCCAACGACGCGGTGATCCCCACCGGCTTCTACGCCGCGATCACCGTCGGCCAAAAGGGAGCCGAGCTCACCGAACAGGCCGATCTGGCCGCCCTGGGCGCCGTCGGCTTCAGCGACGACGGCCACCCGGTGGCCGACGCGGGCGTCATGCGCCGGGCTCTGCAGTACCAGCGGATGGTCGATCGTCCGCTGGTCCTCCACGAGGAGGACATGCGCCTGTCCGGCCGAGGGGTGGCCCACGAGGGCCCGGTGGCGAGCCGTCTCGGCCTCGCGGGTATCCCGGCCGTCTCCGAGGCGATCGCCGTGGCCCGCGACGCCTCCCTGGCCGCCTACGAGGACGGACGGATCCACATCTGCCACGTCTCCGCGCGCGCCACGGTGGAGGAGATCCGCCAAGCGAAGGCCCGCGGCATCGCGATCACCGCCGAGGTGAGCCCGCACCACCTGACCCTCACCGACCAGGCCGTCGCCTCGCTCGACCCGATGCGCCACAAGATGAACCCCCCGCTGCGCTCCGAAGACGACCGGCGGGCGCTGATCGAAGCCCTGATCGACGGCACGATCGACTGCGTGGCCACCGACCACGCACCGCACGCCGCCGACGAGAAGGAGGTGCCCTTTGAGGAGGCGCCGTTCGGGGTGACCGGTCTGGAGACGGCCTTCGCCGCCTGCTACACGCACCTGGTGCGCCCCGGGATACTCCCGCTGGAGCTGCTGGTGCGGCGCATGGGCGCCGACGCGGCCCGGGTGGTCGATCTGCCGGAACCGACCCTGCGCGAGGGGGCGCCGGCCAACCTGGCCCTGCTCGACCTCGATGCCTCCGCGGTGGTGGGCGCCGACGGCTACCAATCCAAGTCACGAAACTCGGCCTTCGCCGGCGAGGAACTGTACGGGCGCGTGCGCCTGACGATCGCCGCCGGCCGGCTCGCCTGGAGGGACCTGTGAAACCGCGCCACGCCCAGCTCGCCCCGCGCGAGCACACCGGTCTGATCATCGTCGACGTGCAGGAGGCGTTCCGCCCCGCCATCGACGCCTTCGACCAGATGGCGGCCCGCATCGGGCTGCTGGCCGAGGGCTTCGGGCTGTTGGGGAGGCCCGTGTTGGTGACCGAGCAGTACCCCGAGAAGCTGGGGGAGACCGTCGCGGAGGTTGCCGAGCGGCTGCCCGCCGGCGTCGCCCCCCTACCCAAGACGCGCTTCTCCGCCTGGGGCGTCCCGCGCGTTGAGCGGGCCCTGGTCGATGCCGGCTGTCGCACCTGGGTCATCTGCGGCCTGGAGACGCACATCTGCGTCGCGCAGACCGCGCTGGATCTGCTGCACGCCGGTTACTGCGCCCAGGTGGCGCTCGATGCGGTCTCCTCGCGCACCGCGCGCGACCGCGAGATCGGCATCCGCAAGATGACCGACGCCGGGGTGGGTGCCACCTGCGCGGAGTCGGTGCTGTTCGAAATGCTCGTGGACGCCCGCGCCGACGAGTTCAAGGCGATCTCAAGGTTGGTGCGATGAGCGAGAACGACGCGATTGTGGTGCTGGAGGACGGTCTGGTGCTCAGCGCCCGCTCGGTCGGCGCGCCCGGCACCGCCCTGGGCGAGATGGTGTTCACCACCAGCATGGGCGGCTACCAGGAGGCGGTCACCGACCCCTCCTACCGCGGTCAGATTCTCTGTTTCGCGGCGCCGATGATCGGCAACTACGGGGCCGGGCCGCACGCCGACGAAAGCGATCACGCCTGGCCGGAGGCCATCATCATGACGCGCGCGGGCGATCGGCCCGGCACCGGTGGCTCCCAGGGGTGGTGCACCTGGCTGCGCGAGCGGGGCGTGGTGGCCGTCGACGACTGCGACACCCGTCGGTTGGTGCGCCGCCTGCGCGACGCGGGAGCGATGCGCGGCGGTGTGTCGACCGAGCTGGACGCCCCGGCCCTGCTGGAGCGCGTGCGCGCCCACCCCGGCCTGGAAGGACGGGACATCGCCTCCGATGCCGGGCGCGGACGGCGTTCGTTCCCCGGAGACGGACCGCTGATCGTCGCCGTCGACTGCGGCATGAAGAACGGCATGATCGACGATCTGCGCGCGGCCGGCTGCCGCCTGGAAATCGTGCCCGCCACCACGTCCGCCGACGAGATCCTGGCCCTGCGGCCCGACGGGGTCTTCCTCTCCAACGGCCCCGGCGACCCGGCCGCGGTCACCGGCGTGGTGCAGGCCGTCCGCGAGCTGCTCGGGCGCGTGCCGGTCTTCGGCATCTGCCTGGGCCACCAGCTGCTGGCCCAGGCGCTCGGTCTGGGCACCGAAAAGCTGCCATTCGGCCATCGGGGGGCCAACCATCCGGTGCGGCGCGCCGACAACGACAGGGTGGAGATCACGGTGCAGAACCATGGCTACGCGGTGGTGGCCGACCGCCTCCCCGAGGGGGTCAACGTGACCCGCACCAGCCTGTTCGACGACTCGATCGAAGGAATCGCCGCCCCCGACAGAAAGGCGTGGTCGGTGCAGTACCACCCCGAGGCGCGTCCCGGTCCACACGACGCCAACGGAATGTTCGCCGAGTTCATCGCCGCCGTGAAGGCCGCCTGATGCCGCGCCGCGACGACCTCAAAACCATCCTGGTGCTCGGCAGTGGCCCGATTGTGATCGGGCAGGCGGGCGAGTTCGACTACTCCGGCACCCAGGCCTGTCAGGCCCTGCGCGAAGAGGGCTACCGGGTGGTGCTGGTCAACTCGAACCCGGCCACGATCATGACCGACCCGACGGTCGCCGACCGCACCTACGTTGAACCGCTCGATCTCGAAGCGGTGGAAGCGGTGATCAAACTCGAACGCCCGGACGCCCTGCTGGCGACCCTGGGCGGCCAGACGGCCCTCAACCTGGCGATGGAGCTGCACCGTGCCGGGGTGCTGGAGCGCGAGGGCATCGAGTTGATCGGCGCCGACGCCGCCGCCATCCGCCGCGCCGAAGACCGCGAGGTGTTCCGCGAGACCATGACCGCGGTCGGCCTGAAGATGCCGGAAAGCCGCATCGTGCACGACCTGGAATCGGGTCGACGGGCGGCCGCCGAGATCGGTCTGCCGTTGATTCTGCGTCCGGGCTACACGCTCGGCGGCGAGGGTGGGGGAGCGGTCAGCGACCCCGATCAACTCGACGAGCGCCTGCAGCGGGCGTTGGATGCCAGCCCGATCAACCAGGTGCTGGTCGAGCAATCGGTGCTGGGCTGGGCCGAGTTGGAGATGGAGGTCGTGCGCGACAGCGCCGACAACGTGATCATCATCTGCTCGATCGAGAACATCGATCCCATGGGCGTCCACACCGGTGACTCGGTGACCGTCGCTCCCGCGATGACCCTCAACGACAGCGAGTTGCAGAGCCTGCGCGACGCCTCGATCGCCGTGATTCGGGCGGTTGGGGTCGCCACCGGCGGCTCGAACGTCCAGTTCGCCCTCAACCGGGAGACCGGTGAGGTCGTGGTGATCGAGATGAACCCGCGCGTCTCGCGCAGCTCGGCCCTCGCCTCGAAGGCCACCGGCTTCCCGATCGCCAAGATCGCCGCCCGTCTGGCGGTCGGCTACACCCTCGATGAGCTCAAGAACGACATCACCGGGGTGACGCCGGCCAGTTTCGAGCCGGCCCTGGACTACGTGGCGATCAAGGTGCCGCGCTTCGCCTTCGAGAAGGTGCCCGGGGCCTCCGAGGAACTGACCACGCACATGAAGAGCGTGGGCGAGGTGCTCGCCATGGGCCGCAGCTTCGCCGAGGCGTTCGGCAAGGCGATGGCCGGGCGGGAGCTGGACGTGCAACCGCGCATCCCGCAGGACCTCGACGAGCTCGTTGCGCGCCTCGAGAGCGCCACCTGGGACCGTTACGACCTGATTCTGGATGGCCTGGCCCGCGGGCTGAGCCCCGAGCGGATCGTGGCGGCCACCGGCGTCGATCCGTGGTTCGTCGACCAGTTCGCGGCCATGGCCGCCGCCCAACGCGCGTTGCCCACCGAACTGGACGCCCTCGACGCCCCGACCCTGCGACGGGCGCGGCGCGCCGGCCTCACCGACCGGGCGATCGCGGCGGCCACCGGGGCGGATGAGCTGAGCGTCGGACGACGCCGGCGCCGGCTGGGGGTGACGCCGACCTACCACGCGGTGGACACCTGCGCCGGGGAGTTCGCCGCGCTCACCCCGTACTACTACGCGGCCTTCGAGAGCGAGAGCGAGTTGGTGCGCGACGAGCGCGAGACGATCATCGTGCTCGGCTCCGGCCCGAACCGGATCGGCCAAGGGGTCGAGTTCGACTACTGCTGCGTGCACGCGGCCACCGCGGCCCGCCACCTGGGCTACGCGGCGGTGATGGTCAACTGCAACCCCGAAACCGTCTCGACCGACCACGGCACCAGCGACCGCCTGTACCTGGAGCCGGTCACCATCGACACCGTGCTCGACATCTGCGCGGTCGAGAAACCGCTCGGGGTGGTCACCCAGTTGGGCGGGCAGACCCCGCTGCGCCTGTCGCGCGCGCTGGAGCAGGAGGGGATCAGAGTCCTCGGCACGCCGGCGGAAAGCATCGACCTGGCCGAGGACCGGGGGCGCTTCGGCGCGCTGCTCGACCGTTTGGGCCTCAGCGCCCCGCCGTGGACGGTGGTCAGTTCGCCCGATGATGTGCACGCGGCGGCCGCCGAGGTGGGCTATCCGGTGCTGGTGCGCCCCTCCTACGTGCTCGGGGGGCGGGCGATGGCGATCTGCGACTCGCCCCGGACCCTCGACGCCTACCTGGAGCGGGAGCGGCCCGGCGGAGAGCTGCTGGTCGACCGCTTCCTGGAGGGCGCGATCGAGTTCGACGTCGATGCCCTCTCCGATGGGACGGACTGTTGGGTCGCGGCGGTGATGCAGCATGTGGAGGCCGCGGGAGTCCACTCGGGCGACTCGGCCTGTGTGCTGCCCCCGCAGAATGTGAGCCCCGCCCTGATCGCCCGTCTGGAGGAACAGGCGCGCCTGCTGGCCGGCGAGCTCGGGGCGGTCGGTCTGCTGAACGTCCAGTTCGCGGTGCGCGGCGACGAGGTGTTCATCATCGAGGCGAACCCGCGTGCGTCGCGCACGGTGCCGTTCGTCGCCAAGGCGACCGGGGTGCCGCTGGTGCGTCATGCGGTGCGGTTGATGTTGGGCGAGCGGATCGCCGATTTGGCGCTGCCCGAAGGTCCCCCGCGCGGCCATGTGGCGGTGAAGGAGGCGGTGCTGCCCTTCAACCGCTTCGTGGGCGCCGACCCGGTGCTCGGTCCCGAAATGCGGGCCACCGGCGAGGTGATGGGCGTGGGCGATACCTTCGCCGAGGCCTTCGCCAAGTCGCAGCGCGGTGCGGGTCAGGCCCTGCCGTCCGGCGGGAACGTGTTCATCTCGGCTCGTGACCAGGACAAGGACGAGGCGGTCGCGGTCGCGCGCACGCTCGG
>DAOKZF010000031.1:0-3435 GCA_035325785.1 Miltoncostaeaceae bacterium | reverse complement strand
ATCGCCACCAGCGGCACCGCGGCCCGCCTGCGCGATGCGGGCCTGGCGGTCGACGAGGTGCGCAAGATCTCCGAGGGATCACCGCACATCGGTGAGCTGATCGCCAATGGGCGGGTGGCGTTGGTGATCAACACCCCGCGCTCCGGGCACGGCGCGCGCACCGATGGGTATGAGATCCGGGCGGCCGCAATCCGCGCGGGCATTCCCTACGTGACCACGATCGAGGCCGCTCGCGCCGCCGTGCTGGCGGTCACCGATCGGGGCAGCGCCCGCCCGCGGGCGCTGCAGGACCTGGTCGGCGCGGGGGCCGCGACGGCCGACGCGTGATCCGCACACCCTCCCGCCCGAGAGGGCGGGAGGGACATCGCTGCGCCCTCACTCTCAACCTGACTGTGAGGTATTCGAGGCGACGCGTGATCGTTGTCCCTGCATATTGATGGATTTTCGCCGGCATCACGTCTTGCCATCCGCCCACGGGCGCGCTTAGAATGACCGACGATGTCGACCGCGAACACCAGGGGAAGCTCTCAGGCGCCGGAACGATCGCTCGATCAACGCATGGATGCGTTGCGCCGGGCGAACGAGATCCGCTCCCAACGCGCCCAGCTCAAGCGGGATCTCAAGACCGGAGCGGTGGCGATCACGACCGTGATCGCGTCCCCGCCGGACTTCCTGCTGACGGCGAAGGTGTTCGACATCCTTCTGGCGGCACCCAAGTACGGGAAGGTCAAGGCGACGCGCTTCCTCAACCAGTGCCGGATCGCCCAGGGAAAAACGATCGGCGGGCTGTCCGATCGCCAACGGACGGAGCTGCTCGAGCTCCTGAGCCGATAGCCGTACAGCCGCGCGTCATCATCGTGTCCGGCCCATCCGGAGCGGGGAAGGGCACCCTGATCGCCGGGGTCCTCCCGCGGTTCCCGTGGATCGAGGTGGCGATTTCCGCGACCACCCGCCCGCCGCGTCCCGGCGAGGTCGACGGGCTCCACTATCACTTCCTCAGCGAGGACGACTTCGCCCGGCGGGTTGAGGCCGGCGAGTTCCTCGAACATGTGAGCTACGCCAACAACCACTACGGCACGCTGCGCTCGGAGATCACACGCATCCTGTCCGCCGGGCGGGCTCCCCTGGTTGAGATCGAACTGCGGGGGGCACGGGCCGTGCGCGAGGCGATGCCCGAGGCGCTGGCGGTCTTCATCGCCCCGCCGTCGCTCGAGGAGTTGGTGCGGCGCCTGGAACAGCGCGGCACCGACCGGGCCGAGGACATCGCCGCACGCATGAAGGCCAGCCGGATCGAACTGCGCGCGCGCGACGAATTCGACTGCGTGATCGTCAACGACGATGTCGCCGGCGCCACGGACCGCTTGGCCGAGCGGATCGCCGCCGCGTGCGGGGTACAGGAGGGGGACGATGGCTGAGATCCTGCTCGGAGTCTCGGGCGGAATCGCCGCCTACAAGGCGATCGACCTGCTGAGGATCCTGCAGCGGCGCGGCCATGGGGTGAGCATCATCATGACCCGCAACGCCCGCCGCTTCGTCGGCCCGGCCACCTTCGCCGCGCTCGCCGGACGCCCGGTGGGTACCGACCTGTTCGCCGGGGACGGGCGCCCCAGCTACGACCACCTCGATCTCGCCCGCGCCGCGGACCTGCTGGCGATCGTGCCCGCCTCCGCGAACACGATCGCCCGCTGCGCCGCCGGCCTCGCCGACGGCCTGCTGGGCGCCGTTCACCTGGCCTTCGACGGGCCGGTGCTGATGGCGCCGGCCATGAACACCCGCATGTACCTCCACCCGGCGACCGAGCGGAACCTCGTGACCCTCCGCTCCCGGGGCGTCCACCTGGTCGAACCCGGCTCGGGCCTGCTGGCCGACGGCGAAACCGGAATCGGGCGCCTGGCCGAACCGGTCGAGATCGCCGACCGGATCGACGCCATCCTGACCGCCGGTGGGTCCCTCGCGGGCACGCGGGTTCTGATCAGCGCCGGCGGCACGCGCGAGCCGATCGATCCGGTGCGTTACGTCGGCAACCGCTCCAGCGGCAAGATGGGCTGGGCGCTCGCCGAGGCCGCGCGCAACCGGGGGGCGTCCGTCACGGTTCTCGCCGCGAACGTCGACCTGCCGCGTCACCCCGATATCGCCTACCACGACACCCCCACGGCGGCCGACCTGCACGCGGCGGCGCTGGAGCATTTTCCGAGCTGTGACCTGCTGGTGATGGCCGCGGCGGTGGCCGACTTCCGCCCCGAGCGGGCCGTGGAGGGCAAGATCGACAAGAGCGGGCGAGATGGCATGGAGCTGGCGCTGGTCGCCACCGCCGACATCCTCGCCGACCTCGGCGCACGCCGACGCGACGATCAGGTGTTGGTGGGCTTCGCCGCCGAACACGGCCCCGAGGGGCTCGCGCGCGCCCGGTCCAAACGGGTGCGCAAGGGGCTCGACCTGATCGTGCACAACGACGTATCCGCGCCGGGAGTCGGATTCGGCAGCGACGAGAATCGGATCACCGTGATCGGCGCCGACGGCGAACGCACCCTGGAGCGCATGAGCAAGCGGGCCTGCGCGGAGCACATCCTCGAGGCCGCCGGGGCGTTGCTGAGGGCCTGACACGGCGTCGGGGACGTCGGCCCGCTAGCGTGCAACCGATGGACGGTCCCTCAGCATCCCCTCACGAGGCCTACGACGCCTACCGCGAGGGCCTCTGGCTGCTCGGCGAGCGCGAGTATCATCAGGCCGCCGTCGCCCTCGAGCGCGCCCGGGCACTCGAGCCGACCGGCGCATCGATCCGTGAAGCGCTCGGGCGGGCGTACCTCTCGTTGCGCGCATACCGCAAGGCCGCCGAGGAGTTCCGGGTGGCCGTCGACCTGCAACCGACCGACGGTTACGCGCACTACGGCCTGGCGCATGCGCTGGAGCGCATCGGAGACCCCCAGGCCGCGTTGCATTACCGCCTGGCGCGCACCTATCGCACGGGGCTGCGCGAGGGCGCTCTGTAGCCGCGCGCGCCGACCGGTTTTCAGGCGGTCGGCGCGCCGCCCGGGCCCGTCGGCACGACGAAGCCGGTGTTCATCAACCCCGGAAAGACCGCGTCGACCAGTCCCGACAGGGTGCCCAGCACGCCATCCAGCACCGCCGTGTCGAGTCCGGCCAGCGGGAGGCTGGCGAGCACGTACACGTCGCCATGTTCGTCGATCGCGAACCGCCACGGACCGGTCGCGTCGGCGTCCATCTGCTTGCGCAGCAGGCGCTCATGCACCAGCGCCCGCCGGCGGTCGGGGGCGCGCATCAGGAAGGCCTGCAGGGCGAGGGTCCGCTCGCGCGCCGCCATACCGACGGTCACCGAACGACGGGCGACGCACGGTACCTCGACCCGCCAGGTGCCCGGCCCGCCGGCCTGGTGGACCGCGCCGATTTCCTCCAGGGCGGCGCCGATCGCGCGCT
>DAOKZF010000030.1:0-12393 GCA_035325785.1 Miltoncostaeaceae bacterium | reverse complement strand
TGCCCCCGCATTGCCGACAGCACCCGGTTGGCGAAGCGGTCGTGCTCGCGCGAGGAGAAACGCCCGAAGAGCGCACCCAAGAGCATCGGCGCCGGCACCCCCTCGTCGATCGCCGCCAGGGCCGCCCAGCGGCCCTCGCCCGAATCGGACACGCGGCCCGAGAACTCGGCCAGGTCGGGCGATTCATGCAGCGCGGCGGCGGTCAGATCGAGCAGCCACGAGGAGATGACGCTACCGCGGCGCCAGACCTCGGCGATCTCGGTCAGATCGAAGTCGTAGCGGTACAGCTCGGGGCGCGCCAGGGGCGCGGTCTCGGCGTCCGCCTGCCGTTCGGCGGTGCCCGCGTCGGCCTGCTCGAGGATGTTGAGGCCCTCGGCCAGGGCCGCCATCGCCCCGTATTCGATCCCGTTGTGGATCATCTTGACGAAGTGCCCGGCGCCGTGCGGTCCGCAGTGGAGATAGCCCCGCTCGGCCGGCGATGGCTCCCCGCTGCGCCCGGGCGTCCGGGGCGCCGCCTTCATCCCGGGCGCGATGGCCGCGAACAGCGGCTCCAGGCGGGAGACGATCGGCCCCTCACCCCCGATCATCAGGCAGTAGCCGCGCATGCGTCCCCACACCCCACCGGAGGTGCCGACATCCAGGTGGTGAATGCCGCGCTGCGCGAGATGCTCGGCGTGCGCGATGTCGTCGTGGTAATGGCTGTTGCCGCCGTCGATGATCACGTCGTCCGCGTCGAACCGTTCCGCCAACTGCTCGATCGCGGCGGTGGTCGGTCCGCCCGCGGGCACCATCACCCAGGCGGCCCGCGGCGGGCGCAGCGCGGCGACGAACTCGTCGAGACTCGTCGTCGCCCGGGCCCCCTCGGCCTCCAGAGCCCGCGCGGCGACGGGGTTCAGGTCAAAGACCACGCATTCGTGGCCGGCGTCCAGCAGGCGTCGGGCGATATCGCCCCCCATCCGGCCCACGCCCACAATCCCCAACTGCATGACTGTTCCCCCTCCATCGATCGCTGCGATTCACCCGCGCCGGACGCGCCCACCGGGCGACGGCGCATCGCGTTCCCGGGCCGGTCCCGCGGGCCGATCAGCCGCGTCCCGGAGCCAACTCGTGGCGCTTGGCGACGATGCGACCCAGCAGGTCGCTCCACGCGAGGTCGAAGGTGGTGAGGCCGTCGCGCAGCAGGCGTGTGGCCACCGCCTGCACGTCGATGCCGGCCGATGCGAACTCGGCGAGAACCCGGTCGGCATCCCCACCGTCCTCGGGCAGAGGCGCACCGACGGTGCCGTGGTCGGCGAAGGCCGCCAGGGTGGCCTCGGGCATCGTGTTGATCGTGTCCGGGGCGATCAGGCCCTCCGCGTAGACCACATCGGACACGTCGGGACTCTTGGCCGAGGTCGACGCCCACAGGAGCCGCTGCGGGCGGGCCCCGGCCCGCTCGAGGCGTCGCCAGCGCGGCGAGCCCAACTGTTCGCGGTAGGCGCGGTAGGCGTTGGCGGCGACCGCCAGCCCCAACCGGTTCTCCAACTCTCCGGGCACGGTCCCGGCCACCGCGCGATCCCAGCGGCTCACGAACAGGGAGGCCACCGAGGGAACCCGCGGATCGAGACCGGCGGCGATGCGTCGTTCCAGACCGCTGCAGTAGGCGGCGAAGGCGTTGCGATACTGCTGCACGCTGAACAGCAGCGTGACGTTGATCGGCACGCCCGCGAAGGTGCATTCGGCGATCGCCGGAAAGCCCTCCGCGGTGCCCGGGATCTTCACGAACAGGTTCTCGCGCTCTCCCTCCCGGTGCAGCCGGCACGCCTCGGAAACGGTGCCCGCGGTGTCGTGCGCCAGGTGGGGCGACACCTCGATCGAGGCCCAGCCATCCACCCCATCGCTGGCCGCATGGGCGGGCGCGAACAGGTCACAGGCGCGGCGCAGGTCGCTGAGGGCCAGGTCGAAGAAGACATCCTCGTCGCAGGCCTCGCCGGCTCCGGCGGCGATGTCGGCGTCGTAGCTGCCGGATTCGAGCGCGTGTTTGAAGATGGTCGGATTGGAGGTCAGGCCGGTGATCGCATCGTCGGCGACGTACCGCGCCAGGGTGCCGTCGTCGAGTAGATCGCGGGTGATGTTATCGAGCCAGAGGCTTTGGCCCGCAGAGTGAAGCTGTTGGGTGGCTCTCATGGGAGGTCTTTCTCTCGGGCGGCGTGGGACGCCGCGGAACCGGAGCGGACGGGTGGTTCCCACGGCGGCGCGTGACGCGGGATCTGCCCGGCCAGCATCAGGACACCCCGTCCAGATCCGGGTCCTGCCAGCCGTCCAGGCCGTCCATCATCGAAATCGCCGCCGCGGGCCCCCACGTCCCGGGGGCGTAATGGGCCGGCGGGCGCTCGTCGTCGAGGACTCCATCGACGACGCTCCAAGCGGCCTCGACCTCGTCCTCGCGGGCGAACAGCGACGAGTCCCCCCGAATGGCCGCGCCCAACAGCCGCTCATAAGGGGCCAGGTCGGCCCTATTGGGTTCGTCCTGGAACAGCAGCTCCACCGGGCTGCCGAACATCCTCTCTCCGGGGGCCTTGACGTTTGCCCCGAAGGAGATGGTGATCTTGGGCCCCAGACAGAAACGCAGGTAGTTGGGGCGCGGGATGTCGCTGTCTCCCAGCGCGACGCGGGGCGGGCAACGCAGGCGGGCCAGCACCTCGGTGGCGGTGACCGGGAGGTTCTTGCCCGCCCGGATGAAGAACGGCACTCCGGCCCAACGCCACGTTTCGACGTGGGCCTTCAACGCCACGAAGGTTTCCACCGACGAATCGACTGCGACGCCCTTCTCGTCCAGGTAGCCGGCGAACTGGCCCCGCACGATGTCCATCGGACCGAGCGGCGGGATTGCGCGCAGAACCTTGACCTTTTCGTCGCGGATGTCGCGTTCGCCGCGTCCGGCCGGCGGCTCCATGGCGATCAGCGCGAGCACCTGTAACAGGTGGTTTTGGACCACATCGCGAATCGCGCCGGTCTGGTCGTAGAACGAGCCACGTCCGGCCACGCCGAAGTCCTCGGCCATCGTGATCTGCACCGACTCGACGTACGTGCGGTTCCAGAGCGGCTCGAGGAAGGCGTTCGCGAAACGGAAGTAGAGCAGCCCGAGCACCGCCTCTTTGCCCAGGTAGTGATCAATCCTAAAGATCTCCGACTCGGAGAAGACCGCATGGAGGGCGCGGTTCAGCGCCTGCGCTGAGGCGAGATCGTGGCCGAACGGTTTCTCGACCACCACGCGCGCGCCGGTCGAACAGTGCGACGCCCCCAAGGCCTGAACCACGTGGGCGAAGAGTGAGGGCGGGATCGCCAGATAGAACAACGGTGCGGCCGACGCACCGAGTTCGGTGCGCAGACGGGCGAAGGTCTCTGGGTCGCGGTAGTCCCCGTCGACGTAGCGGAGCAACGAGATGAGTTGTTCCAAGCAGCGATGCGCATCCTCCCCGCCGTGGGCCTCGACGCTCTCGCGAGCCCGCCCGATCAGATCGTCGCGGGTCCAACCGGAGCGGGCCACACCGATCACGGGCACGTTGAGGCGTCCCCGAGCGACGAGCGCCGCGAGTGCCGGAAAGATCTTCTTCTTGGCGAGATCACCCGAAGCGCCGAAGAACACCAGGGCATCGCTCTCGCCGACGGACTTACCCTTCACGGCCACCTCATGAACGGTCGCTGGGTCGAAACCATCCGGCGAGCGATTCATCCGGATGAGCCAGACGCTGGCCGCGGCGAGCCGCCTGAGCGGAGCCGGCGCAGCGGTCACAATGTCCCTCCAACAGTACTCCCGGCCGGGCATGTCGGCCCGCGGGCTCTCACCCGCGATAGCTCACCTCAATGTTCTGACAGAACTTTCGAGCGATCCACTCGTTGACGGACGAAAAAACCCGACGGAAACTCACGCCGGCAAATGACCGCCGAACGCCATTCGGGAGGACCGATGTTGCGTCGCAGAGTCACCTTGGGGGCCGTGCTCGGCACGGCCTGCTGTCTGGCCACCGCATCGTTCGCGAGCGCCGCGCCCGCGCCCGACGGACCGTCGTCGCCGCTCACCAACGCGGCCCGCATCAAGAGCCTGACCGCCGAGGCGACCGTCTGGGGGCTGCCGGCCGAATTCGTCTACCGCTTCGAGAACTTCAACGCCCTGGTGACGGCCCCGCGTAACCAGTTCGGCGGCGGGGGCACCGCCGCCGCCTGGAACAACAATGCGACCAACGCGGGCGATGCCTCGGTGCTGTACCTGAACGCGATGCTCGACCTGAGCGGGCGCAAGGGCCGCGGCGGAACGAAGGAGCTGGTGCTCACCGTCCCCCCATCCCGCAACGACTACTACGTGGTCAACATCCTCGACGGTTTCATCAACACCGTCGGCAGCATCGGAACGCGCACCACCCCGTCCGCCAAGGCGCAGACCTATCTGCTCGCCGGACCGACTTCGCAGTACGCCCACCGGCGGGTGGCGCGCATCAACGGCTTCACGTACCGGGTGATGACCTCCGACACAAACCTGAACTGGATGCTGATCCGTATCCGGGCCGACACCCTGGTGCCGCCCGGAAACTCCGCCTCGGCGGCGGTCGTGAAGAAGAAGGTGGTCGAGCGGTTCGCGCTCAACACGCTGGCTCAGTTTGAGCGGCGCAAGCACCATCCCAAGTACTTCACGCCGGGCACGATGAACTCGACCGCCGGCCAGCTCAAGCGATCTCACGTGTGGCAGAACGCCCCTAAGCGGGCAACGGCGTTCTTCGCTCAGATGGGGCACGCGCTCACCAGCAGCCCGATCCCTCCGCGGGGAACCGGGCTGGAAGGCACTCCGATGAGGGTGGTTCCCGCCTGGGCGGTGCCCGCCTATGACACCAAGCGGGTCTTCCGCAACCCATCCGGCGGGCAGGAGCGGACCCTCGCCCGGTTTAGAAACCTCGGTCTGACCGCCGACGGGTGGCGTATGCCGCGCAATTGGCGCGCCCCTCAGCGGGCCGCCTTCCAAGCGGGATTTGAGGTCGGCATGCAGCGGGTCAACGCCGCTCTGAACACGGTTGCGGTTTCGCCGGAATCCAACTACTGGAGCTATCTGAACGACAAGGTCGGGACCTACCCCAACACCGTCACCGGCTACCTCTACCGCGCCCTGATCGTGCTCGCCGGGGGCGGCGCGAACTTCCCCCTCGATGCGATCTACGCTCAGATCAACAACACCGATGGCACCGATGCGACCCAGCTGGACGGCAACCGGGCCTACACCGTCACCTTCACGCCCCCGGTGACCGATCCCCTGAGCCTGCCGGTGATCGGCGCAATGCCCCCGACGGTGAATGACTCCGCGGGCAACCCGCGCGGCTTCTGGTCGGTCCACGTCTACCAGACCGATCCCTCTCAGTCCGCCGCGCCTTTCATCACCCAGGCGAGCGTCCTGAACACCGCATATTCGCGCGCCGATCTGCAGGTGGTGAGCGTCGACGCCGTCCGAAACACGATCACCGCGCGCCCGTCGACGTGGGGCCCGTTGGTGGCGAGCAGCCCGGTCATGTTTGGCGCGAGCGCGGCCCGCTACGGGCTCGCACCGAATACCCCGTACTACGTCGTGAACACCCCTGTCAGCGGTGTCAGTCCGGGAGTTGGCAAAACCGTCACGTTTTCCGTGACCGACGTCTGGCGTCAGCCCCTGTCGGATAACAACGTGCCCATTCAGGCCGCCGCCGGCACGCCGGGCACGACGGTCGACCTGGTCGACCCCGGGGCCCCTGTCGACCTCAGCTGGGGTCCGGTACAGCCGGTGTCCCAACTGGGCTCCCAGCAACTGACATCCGGCCAACTGGCACGTAACACAGACGGTTCCGTAACGCTCTGGATCGGCCCGCGTCTGCCGTCCGGCGCACCGGCAACCAACTGGCTGCCCACCCCGTCTGACCAGTACAACGCGGGGATCTACCCGAACACCCAGATACCGGTTGAGATCCGTCCGATGATGCGGATCTACTACCCGACTCCCGGTAGCAACACCCAGGCATCGATTCTTCCGCCGCCCAACGGCGCGATGACGAGCACCTACGTACTGCCGAAAGTGGTGCCGGTCGATTGATGTGATTCGACGAAAGGGGTGGTCCCGGTTTCCCTCTGTAAGCCGGGACCACGCTGAGTAGCAGCCGAGCCGTCTGGCATGATTGGCGCGATGGGAGACCGTGACAGGCGACCGCTGACGAGAGAGGCGGTGATCGACGCGGCGATCGCCGTGATCGACCGCGGCGGCGTTCGTGCCTGCACCATGCGGGGTGTCTCCACGGCCCTCGGGGTCGAGCCGATGTCGCTCTACTGGCATGTGGCGAACAAGGACGATCTGCTCGACGGGGTGATCGTCCGCATCCTCGAAACGATCGCGGTCCCGCCGGGCGACGGCATGGACTGGCGCGCCTACGTGCGCGAGTTCGCCCGCGGATTCCGCCAGATCCTCCTCGACCACCCGAACGTCGCCCTGCTGCTTGCCCAGCGACCGGTCAGCGGCTACCTGGCCGCCAAACGCGCCGCCCTCTACTTCCTCGAGAGCCTTGCGGCGGCGGGTTTCGACGAACAGCAGGCGGCCGACGTGGCGCGGGTGGTGGTGCGTTTCGTCTTCAGCATCGCCTCCACCGAAAGCGCCACCCGCAACGAGCCCCCGGCCTCGACGGCCGCCGAGCATCCGGCGATGCACCTGCTGATCGCCTCCCTCGACAACGAGGAGGCCGAGCGTCTGTTCGACATGAGCCTGCGGGCCCTGATCGCAGGGCTCGACGCGACCGTCGAACACGCCGCGCCAACCGACCGGAGCGAACCGGCGCGTCCCTGAGCGCTGCCCCGATCCCCGGTGAAAGGGACTGAGCACATGCCGCGTCTATCGTTTGGGGTCTTCCTCGCCCCGTTCCACGAGCCGGGCGAGAACCCGACCCTCGCATTGGAGCGCGATCTCGAGCTGATCGCGCACCTCGACCGCCTCGGTTTCGATGAGGCGTGGGTCGGGGAGCATCACAGCACCGGCTGGGAGACGATCGCATCACCGGAGCTGTTTCTCGCGATCGCGGCGGAACGCACCCGCCACATCCGCCTGGGCACCGGCGTGGTCAGTCTCCCCTACCACCATCCGTTGATGACCGCCGATCGGATCGTGCTGCTCGACCACCTGACCCGCGGACGGGTGAACTTCGGGGTCGGTCCCGGCGGGCACCTGACCGATGCGCTGATGCTGGGGCTCGAGCCCAAGGACCTGCGGCCGATGATGGCTGAGCGGCTGGACCTGATCATGCGCCTATTCACCGACACCACGCCGCTCAGCCAGACCGGTAACGGCTACGAACTGCACGAGGCCGTTCTGCAACTGCGCCCCTACCAGCGACCCCACCCACCGGTGTTCGTCACCAGCATGGAGTCCCCCGCCGGCATGACCCTGGCCGGCCGCCACGGCGTCGGCGTGCTCTCGCTCACCGTCGCCAAGGGCCCGGCCGGGCCGATCGATCTGGCCGCACATTGGGCGATCGCCGAGGAGTCGGCGGAGCGCCACGGCACGCGGGTCGACCGGCGCAACTGGCGTCTGTCGCTGCCGGTCTTCCTGGCCGAGACCCGCGCCGAGGCGCGCGACGCCGCCTGCGAGGGCGCCGCCCGCTACCTGCTCGACTACGCCGAGGCGGTCACCGGCCGCCCGCGCCCCGTGCCGGGCCCACGTGAGCGCATCATCGACCAGATGATCGACAACGGCAGCTGGGTCGTGGGCACCCCGGACGACTGCATCGCGGCCCTCGACGGCCTGATCGAGCGCTCGGGCGGGTTCGGGGGCCTGCTGATCTGGGCGAACGAGTGGGCCGATCGCGAACGGACGCTGCGCAGCTACGAGTTGCTCGCGCGTCACGTGATGCCGCGCTACCAGGGATCGCTCGAGGGCATCATGGCCTCCAACGCCGTGGCGCGTGCCCGCAGCGAGCAGGCCGGCCGAGAGAGGACCGCCGCGGTCGAGGCGGCGCGCGACACCTATCGGGCGGAGCTGGCCGGCGAGGCCGACGGTCCGCCGGCGTGAGGCTCCGAGCCGTTCACGGATCGCCCACGACCGGAACGGCCCCCGCGCACCTCAGGGTAGGGAGCGGTTGAACTCCTGACGGAAGGTCCGGGTCATCGAGCCGGGCCGATACACGCCCACCCCGTTGGCGAGCACCGCCCGGCCCGCCGCCGTCGCACGCGCCAGATCCCACTGGCAGGACATCGCGTTGGCGCACCCGGCGGGCGCACCGACGGGCGACCGGTTCGTTCCGCTCAGCAGGAAGTGCACCTTCGTCCGATCGCCGCCGTACCGGCGCAGGTAGCCGGTGAAGCCACCGGGAATCTTGCGCCACAGCTGGGCAGACATCGGCCCAACGCTGCCTCCGTCAAAGTGGTACATCTCGAGCCATACGCCACCGGCGCGCGCGATTCCGGGCATCACGGCCCGCCAGGTCGCCCGCTGCGGCTTGCCGTCGTTGCCCAGATGACGCTCCGGGCCGCGCCCCACCCCGATCGCCGATGCGAACGCCGGCGCGATGTACACGTGCACTCGGTCGGCATAACTCCCGCCGGCCGCATGAGGGGTCGCCGCCAGGATCTCCATCGCCGCCGAGAAACGAGAGCCCAGGCTGTCGGGTGATATCGGGGGAAGCGGGGCGCGCCCGCGCACCAGCTTCCAGCCGCGCTTGGTCAGCACGATGTTGTTGTGGGCGGCGATGCGCATCTTCTTGCCGCGCACGTCAACCACCTTGTACTTCACCCGGATGCGGCCGTCGTTGAAGCTGTTGCCGATCTCATCGACGGTCACCAGACCGGTGTTGTTCGGGATGCGCGGCGAGTCGGACTCACGCATCAGGAACGCCGCGATGCCCTCGGCCGACAGCGCGGCGAAGT
Source organism: Miltoncostaeaceae bacterium (assembly GCA_035325785.1). Taxonomy (GTDB): domain Bacteria; phylum Actinomycetota; class Thermoleophilia; order Miltoncostaeales; family Miltoncostaeaceae; genus JAVJSF01. The sequence continues at coordinate 3,492 of DAOKZF010000030.1, read as the reverse complement.
CTCGCGAGGAGACCTTCGACAGACGGAAGTCGTCGTTGCGCCCGTTCGGATCGAAAATGCCGCCCGGGCCGGGATCCTGGCGGAACACCCCGCGGGCCCCGGAGAGGGCCATTCCCACGCCGCCCGGCGAGGTCAGGCTCGACACCTCGTGGCTCTCCGCGTAAAGGATCGACATCGGTCCGGTGGGAAGCGGGTTGCGTATCGGCTCGCGTCGATCGCGCGCGCTGTCCCAGTTGGTCGTGTCGTGTTGAGACGCCTCGGGCGCCGAACCGACGCCGGCCGGCGCCGCCCCGCCGACGCCCGCGGCCACCGCGAACGCGGTGAGCGCCCCAACCGTGAACGAAACTCCCGTACGAACCCTCATGCCGGCCTCCTTGCTGACGTTCTCCCATCGGTCGAGGGCACGAAAACCCTGAGGGGGGGGCGAGATTTCTCGCCCCCCGACACGTACTCGCCCCATGACCACGACGGCGGGCCGGCATCGCCCGGAGGGCGGCGCCGACCCGCAGGAACCTCAACAGCCGGTGAATCGTATCGACCTCACCGGAGACCGGGCGACCGACGAACAGCCCTCAGGCAACGTCGCCCAACAGGCGAGCCATGTCCAGGATGACCAGGAGGCGCCCCTCCAATTTCGCCACGGCGTCGATGTAGTCGGCCTGACCGGCGCCCTCGGGTGGCGCCTCACAGCGATCGGAGGCGACCGTCAACACCTCGCGCACCTCGTCCACCACCACGCCCACGGTGAGGTCGCCCATCTCGAGGATCACGATCTTCGCGTCATCGGGGGGCTCCGCCACGACGCCGAAACGGGCGCGCAGATCCACGACGGGAATGATCCGGCCGCGCAGGTTGATCACCCCGAGCACATGCGCGGGACTGCTCGGGATGGGCCGGGGAGGCGTGTGACGGATGATCTCCTGCACCATGGCGATCGGGACGCCGTAGTCGTCCGCGCCAAGGGTGAAAACAACCAGTTGACGAGTCTGCTGCTCCACGGCGATGTCGGTGCTCATCCCAACTCCTTAGGGGGCGGTCTGACGCACTCATCGGCGCCCACCGCGGCCGCCATTAGCGACGCGGCTGCTATCGTCGCGCCACACAGACCGGGGGAGCTGCCGTCGGCGGCTGAGAGGAGGCCCACGCCTCGACCCCAGAACCTGCCCTGGGTAATGCCAGCGAAGGGAGCGACGGTGTCGGACGATGCCATCTCAGAACGCGCCGGTATCGCGTTGATCCGCGCGGCGGTCGACGCGTATCCGGGCACCGAACTGGGTATCGGCGACGACGCCGCCATCCTGTCGCTGGGTGAACGCGCCTTGGCGTGCCACGACCTCCTGATCGACGGCGTGCATTTCCGGCGCGCGCACGCGAGTCTCGCCTCCATCGGCCATAAGGCCGTCGCCGTGAACCTGTCCGATATCGCCGCGATGGGCGGACGCCCGCGGGCGCTGCTGGTGGGTCTGGTGGTTCCACCCGAGGGACTGTCGGCCGAGGAGTTGGGCGAGCTGTACGCGGGCATGCGACGGGCATGCGAACCCCATGGCGTGACGATCGCCGGGGGGGACACAACCCGCGGACCGGCCCTGATGTTGGCCGTCACCCTTCTGGGTGAACTGCCCCCCGGCGCACCGGCCCTCACCCGCGCCGGAGCGCGAGCGGGCGATCTGCTGTGCGTGAGCGGTCCGCTCGGGGCCGCCGCCGCGGGGCTGCTGGTGCTCGAGGGAACGGTCGAGCGGACGTGCACCCCTCACGCCGACGCCCTGATCGACGCGCAGTTGTGCCCCCGTGCCCGCCTGGAGGATGGACGCGAACTGGCCCGGGCGGGAGCCCGCGCGGGGATGGACATCTCCGACGGGCTGGCCCTCGATGCCGGTCGTTTGGCCGAGCACAACGGGTTGGCGGCGGTGATCGACCTCGACCTGGTGCCGCTGGCCGACGGGGTGAGTGCCGTCGCCACGGCCGCCGGCCGCGACCCGGCGCTCTTCGCGGCCACCGGCGGCGAGGACTATGAGTTGCTCGTGGCCGTCGCGCCGCAGGACCACGCGCAGATCGCGCGCGGACTGGCGCGCCCCCTGAGCATCGTCGGCCGGCTGACCGACGGCTCCGGGGTGCGACTGGAACGTGCCGGGCGCGCGGTGGACGCGCGGATGCTCGGCTGGGAGAGCCCATGAGTGCGCCGTCGATCGAATTGCGCGCGCTCCATCACGCCTTCGGCCCGGTCGACGTGCTCGCCGCTCTCTCCCTGACGGTTGCACCCGGCGAGACGGTGGCGATCGTCGGCCCGTCCGGCTGCGGCAAGAGCACCGCCCTGGCCGTGGCCGCGGGGCTGATGGAACCCGACCGGGGCACCGTGCTGATCGATGGTCGCCCCGACCCACGGCGGCTCGGCCGCCTGGCCCTGATGCCCCAACACGATGCCCTGCTCCCGTGGCGCACCGTGCTCGAAAACGTCACCCTCGCGCCGATGTTGAGCGGCACACCCGCGGGGACGGCCCGCGCCCAGGCGATCGACCTGCTGAAGCGCCTGGGATTGGCGGGATTCGAGCGGCAGTTCCCCCACCCGCTCTCCCGCGGCCTTCCCCAGCGCGCGGCCCTTGCCCGAACCGTGTTGTCCGGCGCGCGCGTCTGGCTGCTCGACGAACCCCTGGGCGCGCTCGACGCCCTCACCCGCGCCGACCTCCACCTGCTGCTGGCCCGGCTGCACGCGCGGCTGCGGCCCACCACGCTGCTGGTCACCCACGACCTCGACGAGGCCCTGCTGCTGGCCGATCGCGTGTTGGTCAGCTCACCGCGCCCCGCACGAATCGTGGCCCAGATCGACGTCACCCTCGCCCGTCCACGGACCCTCGACACCACCCTCACCCCCGCCTTCGTCGCCCTGCGCGGCGCCCTGCTCGACGCCCTGCGTACGGCGGGGGCGCTCACCGACGCCCGGGTCGAATGAGCATCGGACGCGACCGTCGACGAGCGTTATCGCCCAGGCCGGCCACGGCCCTGCGATACGCCGTGCTGCTGATCCTGCCCCTGCTCGGGTTCCTCGCCTGGCAGGTGACGATCTGGCTGGCGGCGCCCGAGGCCTGGCTTTTGCCGTCTCCACGGGCGGTCGGCGAGGTCCTGTGGGATGAGCGGGCGCGCCTGTGGTTTCACGCGCGCGCCACCATCGGGGCCGCCCTGATCGGGTTCGCGCTCGCCGCCCTCATCGGCACCGCGCTGGCAGTGGCGATGAACGCCTGGCGCCCGCTGCAGCGCACCCTTCATCCGTGGTTGGTCGCGAGTCAGGCGATCCCGATTCTGTCGCTCGCCCCGCTGATGGCGGTCTGGTTCGGCTACGGCACAACCCAGATGATGGTCGCCTTCGTGGTGTCGTTCTTCCCGGTGGTGGTCACCGGCAACGCGGGCCTGCGGGCGGTCGATCCGGCCCTCACCGGAGCGCTCTTGAGCCTCGGAGCACACCCGTGGCAGGCGTTCGTGCGGGTCACCCTGCCGGGC
>DAOKZF010000029.1:0-12442 GCA_035325785.1 Miltoncostaeaceae bacterium | reverse complement strand
CGCCGTCCAGCAGCCGGTGCTCCTCGAGCTTCGGCCGCACCAGGCCCAGGGTGAACCGGCGGCCGTAGATCGGGATGGGCCCGAGCGCCTTCACCAGGAAGGGCACCGCGCCGATGTGGTCCTCGTGCCCGTGGGTGAGGATCAGCGCGTCGACGGTGCCCTCATGTTCGGTCAGAAAGCCGAAGTCGGGCAGGACGATGTCGACGCCCATCCGTTCATTCTTGGGGAAGGTGATTCCGCAATCGATCACGACGATTCGTCCGTCGCATTCGATCGCGTACATGTTCTTGCCGATTTCTCCCGCGCCGCCGAGCGGGATCACCCGTACCGCGGCACCGTTCGCGTTGGTCGCGATGGCATCCTCCTGAGTCGTCATCGGGGTCGGGCGTCGTCCCGACGCGCCGCAGCACCGATGGGGTTCATGAGCCCGTCGCGTCCCAAATGGGCGACGAGCCGTACGTCACACGCGTGAAAGCGGGACCCAGCGCGCGAGCACCGTGCGCAGGGTGTCGCGCTGCACCGGGGTCGCCTCGACCATCGGCAGACGCATGCGCGCCGATGGGATCGCCCCGATCATCTCGAGCGCCGCCTTCACCAGAATCGGATTGGTGGTCACAAACAGCGCCGCATAGAGATCGGCCAGCTCGCCGTCCATGCGGCGCGCCGAGTCCAGGTCGTCGCGCGCGACGGCGGCCGCGATATCGCGCATCCGCTCGCCGACCAGATGCGAGGCGACCGAGATCACCCCGGCGCCACCCATCTCGAGCACCGGAAAAAACATGTCGTCGTTGCCCGCGTACAGGGCGAGCGGCACGGTTTCGGCGACCTGGCGGGCCTCGTCGAGGTCGGGGTTCGCCTGCTTCACGGCGACCACATTCGGGATCTGCGCCAGTTCGTTCAACAGGTCCGGCGGCATGTTGACCGTCGTGCGGCCGGGGATGTTGTAGAGGATCACCGGCAGCCCCACCTCGGCGACCGCGCCGACGTGACCGATGATGCCCTCGCGCGGCGGGCGGTTGTAGTAGGGGGTCACCACCAGGGCCGCGGTGGCGCCGAGCTCGGCGGCCGCGCGGGTGAGGTGGACCGAATGGGCGGTGTCGTTGCTGCCGCTGCCCACGATGACCGGCGCGCCCGCCGCCTCGCGCAGCGCGATGCGCACGAGGGTGAGCTTCTCGTCGTCGGTGAGCGTCGAGGACTCGCCGGTCGTGCCCGACACCACCAGACCGTCGGAACCATGCTCCAACAGATGGGTGTACAGCGCGGCGGTGGCCCGTTCATCGACCGCGAGAGACGAATCGAACGGCGTGGCCGCCGCGGTCAGGATTGTTCCGAACACGCCGGGCAGTATAACCCCGTGACGGAGCGACGCCACGCAGGCGCGGGACGCTCGGCCGCTGACGCTATCGCCCGGGGAGGGACATTCGCCGGCAGGTGTCGATCGTGGCGTCGATCGCCGCCAGCAATCGCTCGCATTCACCACGCCCCAGGCGTTCCGCGCGCAGCATGGTCGCCTCCGCCCTCAGCGCCGCGGTCACCTGCTCGCGACAGCGATCCGGATGGCGCGCCCCGGCGATCAGATGCACCCCGGCGCGCACCTGCGCCTCGTAGGCGCGCAGGGCGCCATCCCGAATCGGGCCGCGCTCGAGGGCGGGCAGCTCATAGCGCAGATCCATGAGATCGCGCTCCCACGCCCCCACGCTCACCCGGCGTCGGTCCACCTCGCGCGCCAGTCGAGAGGCCGTGCGGGCGGCATGCGGTCCGGCCACCTGAGCCCAGTGCTGCAACTGGGCGATCAACTGGCGTTTGGCGGCCTCGTTCGCCGGGTCGGCCAGCCAGGTCGTGCCCGCGCGGGCGAGGGCGCTCACCGCCCGAGGTCCGTACCGGCGCGCCAAGAAGGCCGCGAACAGGGTGAGGCGTCCCGAAATCATGCGGGCGGTGGGCTCGAAGGGCGCCGACGACCGGCCGGGGGTCCGCTGTCGGTCAGGGGGTGTCGAACAGCAGGGGCTCCAACCCGACGGTCAGCCCCGGACGCTCGGCCACCGCGCGGACCGCCAACACCACACCCGGCATGAAGCTCTCGCGCGAGAGCGAGTCGTGGCGAATGGTGAGCGTCTCACCCAGGCCGCCGAGGATCACCTCCTGATGGGCGACCAGGCCCGGCAGGCGCACCGAGTGAATCGGCACCTCGCCCTCCATCAGGCCGGCGGTGCGCAGAGCGGTGCCCGAGGGCGCATCGAGCTTGCCGTCGTGGTGCAGCTCGATGATCTCGGCCTTGGCCATGTGGCGGGAGGCCTCGGCGGCCAAACGCATCATCAGCACGGCGCCGACCGCGAAGTTCGGGGCGATCAGGGCGTTCGCGGGGCCGCTTTCGGCCAGCGTCCGGATCTCTGCCAACTGCTGGTCGCTCAACCCGGTGGTGCCCACCACCGCGTGCACACCGGCCCGAAGCGCCGTCATCGTGTTGGCGAAGACCGTGTCCGGGCGGGTGAAGTCGACCACCACCTGGCAGGGAGACTGCGCGAGGGCGCCGGACAGGTCGGCCGCGGTCCCCTCGCCGGACAGCGCCGGATCGGCGCGGACCGCCACCCGCATCCCGTCGGCGGCGCTCACGGCCGCCACCACCGCCTGCCCCATTCGTCCGGCGGCGCCGGCAACACAGACATCAATCATGCGCGTCAGGCTAGCGGGTCGGGCCGGAATGCGCGGGATGCGCGCGCCGGTCAGGGCTCAATCAGCGGCCGCAGTTCGCCCAGGGCGCGCATCAACCAGGCGAACGGGGTGAAACGCACCGCGTTGGCGAGGGTGAAGGCGGTGACCGCGTTGATTCCGCCCTCGTCATGTTCCCGATCGATGGCCGCGCGCAGACCGCGTTTGAGTTCGTCGCCGTCGCGGCTCGGAAGGTCGGTGCCCCGATCGAGGGCGACGGTCACCTCCTGAAGCAGCTGCTCGCGCGAGCGGCCCAGATTACAGGCGGCCTGATCGAGTGCGCGCAGGGCGATCCGCTGCGCCCGCGCGTCGACGCTGTCGCCCACGATCGTCACGCTTCGCCGGCACGGATCCGGCAGCGCCAACGCGCCCTCATCCAACGCCCCCCTCTGCACCTGGGCGAACACGAGGGCCGCGGCGAGCGCGATCGCCGCCAGCACCGCCAGGTGAGCGACACGCCTCACGGACGTGCGCCCCGCAGCAACGGCACCGGCACGAGCGCCAGCACACCGAGCAGGGCGCACAGCAGAAACGCGTCGCGAAACGCTCGGGTGACGGCCGGCGCCACCAAGCCCTGCAGGGTCTCACCCAACCGGGCGCGCGCGGCCGCCTCCTGCGGCCCATCATCGGATGAACCCACCGTGACGGCGTCGTCCAACCGAGGGACCGCCCCCGGCGGAGTGCTCGCGACCGTAACCTGGAGCGCGTCGGCGAGCGCGATCTTCGTCGTCAGGGGCAGCGGAGCATCGATCACGTGGGCGGCCCCCACGGCGATGGCCCGCTCGGACACCGCGCTCAGCTGATGCGCCAGCAGCGGAGCGATGAGCAACAGCCCGACGACCAGCCCCGCGTGACGCACCCCAACCGAGCGGCTTCCCGCCCGAGCGGGAACCGGTCCCACCAACGTCAGTCGGGTGAGCGGCGGCATGGCCAACCCGGTACCGAAGCCGCAGAGGGCGAGCGTGACGGCCAGATAGAGGGGATCCCTTGGGAGGGTCAACGCCATGGCCACGAGCGCGCCGGCCATGATCAGGCTGCCGCCGGCGACGGCCACGCTCAGGCTGGCCGAGCGGGCCACCACCTCCCCGCCGATCGCGGCCAACGGCAGGGTCGAGACGATCAGTGCGGCGAGCAGGGGCGAGTTGTCCCAGCCGTCGATTACCAGCACCACCGCGAGGAACAACGCCCCCACGAGCGCTCCCGACAGCGCCCCCAGGGAGCCGGCCGCCCCCCAACGCACACGCGCGCGTTCGGTGGCGGGGGATCCGTCCGGGGCGTGGGTGGCGGTGGCCACGCGCCCGAGAGGTCCGGTTGCCAGCAGGGCGGCGGCGGCCAGCGGGATCTGCGCGATGAAGATCGCCCGCCAGTCGGCCAGCTGGGTCAGGACCCCGCCGAGCGCCGGGCCGAGCGCCGCCCCGACCACAGCGGCGACCCCCCAGATGCGGGTGCCGGAGCCGGTCGAGCCGGCGATCGCCACCAACAGCGGCACGGCGCCCGCCAGCAGCAGGGCCGCTCCGACGCCCTGGACGCAACGGCCCGCGATCAGCCAGGCCAAATCGGGAGCCAGCGCACATCCCGCGCAGGCCAGGGTGAACAGCAGCAAACCCACCCGGGTGATCAGCGTCGCAGAGAGGCGACCGACCACCGGGACGAGGGCAAACGCCAGGAGGGCGACCGCCAGGTTGTAGGCGGTGACCACCCAGGCCACCGCGGGAATCGTGCTGTCGAAGTCCCCCAGCATGCGGGGCAGCGCGATCACCACGATCGACGAATCGGCGAAGGCGACGCCGACCGCCAGCGCGACCAGCCCGGCCCGCAGGGTCCGTGCCCCCGCCTCGCCGGGCTCACCTCGGGCGCCGGGCGGCGGGGCGGTCCCACCCCACCGCGATCGCTCAGCTGCCCGCCAGCGCCGGCGTCAGCTCGCGCACCCCGGCCTCAATCGCGTCGCGCCGCGGCCCGATCGCCGCCACCGAGAGCGCCTGTGGCTGCCAGAATTCCTGGGCGAGGGCCTGAACGTCGGCCGCCTGGACCACATCGATGCGGGCGATCAGTTCGTCGATGCTCAGCATCTCCGTGCCGGTGAGCAGCGTGCGACCGATCCGGTTCATCCGGCTGGCGGAGCTCTCCATGCTCAGCACCAGGCGCCCGCGCAGATGGTCCTTCGCCCGCTGCAGTTCCGCGGCCCCCAGCGGTTCCTCCGCCAGGCGGCGCAACTGGTCGCCAATCACGCGGCAGGCGGTGGCGAGGTTGTCCTCGCGGGTGCCCAGGTAGACGCCCACCTGACCGGCGTCGGCGTAACCGACGGTGTACGAACCGACCGAATAGGCGAGGCCCCGCTTCTCGCGCACCTCCTGGAACAGACGGCTGCTCATCGAACCGCCCAGGACGGTGTCGAGCACGCCCTGCGCGTGGCGGCGCGGGTCGTTGCGGGTCAGGCCCGGACCGCCCAGACAGAGGTGGTACTGCTCGGTGGCCTTCTCCTTGAGCACCAGCCGCGGCGACCCGGGGCGCGCCGCGGCCACCGGCGCCGGTACATGCGCGTCCGCCAGATCGGCGAAGAGGCGCTCGGCCAGATCCATCAGGTGATCGTGGTCGACGTTGCCGGCGGCCGCCAGCACGATGTTCGGCGCGGCGTAGTGCTGGCGATGGTAGGCGTCGACCTCATCGCGGGTGAGCGCTCCGACCACCTCGGAGGTGCCGATCACCGGTCGCCCGAGAGGCTGATCGGGGAAGATCGCGTCGGCGCACAGATCGTGGATCTGGTCCTGGGGATCGTCCTCGTACATGGCGATCTCCTCGAGCACCACCTCGCGTTCCTGCTCCAGGTCGGTCATCGCCGGATGCTGAAGCATGTCCGCGAGCACGGGCAGGGCCCGGTCCAGCAATTCGTCCAACACGCGCGCGTACAGCACGGTGTGGTCACGTCCGGTGGCCGCGTTCACCTCGCCACCGAGCGCGTCGAACGTCTGGGCGATCTGCTCCGGCGCCAGACGGGGGGTGCCCTTGAAGAGCATGTGCTCCAGGAAGTGGGAGACCCCGGCCTGGGCCGGGGTCTCGAACCGGGAACCGACACCGATCCACGCACCGACCGCCACCGAGCGGGCTCCGGGGAGCGCCTCGGTGATCACGCGCAGGCCACGCGCGGTGCGGTCGATGCGCGGAGCGGCGCTCATTCCGCGGCGCTCAGACGACGACGGCGCCGGCGCGGACGCTGGGCGTCGTCTCCCTCGCCTCCCTCGGCGGGTGCGTCGTCCTCGGTGCCGAGGATGCGCAGGCCGATCCGGCCACGGGCCTTGTCGACCTCGACCACCCGCACGTCGACCGTGTCGCCGCGGTTGATCACATCCTCCACCTTCTCGACCCGCTCGCTGGAGAGGTTCGAGATGTGCAGCAGGCCGTCGTTGCCCTTGGTCAACTCGACGAACGCGCCGAAGGTGGTGGTCTTCACAACCTTCGCGCCCATGTAGACGTCGCCGACCTCGACATCCTTGGTCAACGCGCGGATCTGCTCCACCGCCGCGTCGGCCTTCTCGCCGTCGACCCCGTACACCTTCACGGTGCCGTCGTCCTCGATCGAGATCTCGACCTCGTAGTCGGCCTCGAGGCCACGAATGGTCTCGCCGCCCTTGCCGATCACCGTGCCGATGCGCTCCGGGTCGATCTGGATCGCGGTGATCCGCGGCGCCCACTTGGACAACTCGCCCCGCGGCTCGGAGATCGTCTGGGCCATGATGCCGAGGATGTGCGAGCGGCCGGCCTTCGCCTGCGCCAGCGCGTCGCGCATGATCTCAACGGTGACCCCGGTGATCTTGATGTCCATCTGAAGGGCGGTGATGCCCTTCTCGGTCCCGGCGACCTTGAAGTCCATGTCGCCCAAGTGGTCCTCATCGCCCTGGATGTCCGAGAGGATGATGTGGTCATCACCCTCTTTGATCAGACCCATCGCGATACCCGCCACCGGGCGAGTGATCTTTACGCCGGCGTCCAGCAGCGCCAGGGTCGACCCGCAGACCGACGCCATCGACGAGGAACCGTTGCTCTCGAGCGTCTCGGAGACCAGCCGCGGCGTGTACGGGAAGTCGCCATCCTCGGGGATCATCCCGACCAGGGCCCGCTCGGCGAGCGCCCCGTGGCCGATGTCGCGCCGCTTCGGGCCGCGCATGAAACCGGTCTCGCCGACGCTGTAGGGCGGGAAGTTGTAGTGGTGGATGTACCGCTTGGTGGTCTCCGGGCCGATCCCGTCGATCCGCTGGGCCTCCTTCGAGGTGCCCAGGGCGAGCAGGGTCATGACCTGGGTCTCACCGCGGGTGAACAGGCCGGAGCCGTGCACGCGCGGGGCGACGCCGACCTCGCAGGTGATCGGCCGGATCTCGTCGGCCTTGCGCCCGTCGGGGCGATGCTTCTCCACCGCGATCCGGCGACGGATGATCCGCTTCTGGAGGGCGTCGAAGGCGGTGTTGACGGCGGCGACCTGGTCGGCGGTGGACTCCTCGTTGGTGAGGGCCTCCGCGACGGTGGCCCGCACGGCCGCGACCTTCTCGTGGCGCGCCAGCTTGGCCTGCTCGAGCGTCGCCTCGGCGAGGGCCTCGCCGTGGTCGGCCTCGATCTTCGCCAGAAGCTCCTGATCCACCGGAGCGACCTGCACATCCCACTTGGGCTTGCCGGCCTTCTTCTGCAGCTCCAGCTGCGCCGCGCAGAGGACCTTGATCTCGTCGTGAGCGATCTGGAGGGCCTCCAGCATCGTCTCCTCGTCGACCTCGGCGGCGCCGGCCTCGACCATGGAGATCGCCTCGGCGGTGCCCGCCACGATCAGGGCGAGTTCGGACTCCTCCTGCTCGGTCAGGGTCGGGTTGATGATGAACTCGTCGCCGATCAGCCCGATGCGCACGGCGCCGACCGGCCCCTGGAAGGGCATCTCCGACAGCATCAGGGCGGCCGATGCGCCGTTGATCGCCAGGATGTCGAAGGCGTGCACCTGATCCACCGACAGCGTGGTGGCGATCACCTGGGTCTCGTTGCGGTAGCCCTTGGGCCACAGCGGCCGGATCGGCCGGTCGGTCATGCGGGCGGTGAGGGTGGCGCGTTCGCTGGGGCGCGACTCACGCTTGATGAAGCCGCCGGGGATCTTGCCGGCCGCGTACATCCGCTCTTCCACATCGACCGTCAACGGGAAGAACGCCGCACCCGGGCGCGCCTCCTGGGCCCCGACGGCGGTGACGAGCACCATGGTGTCGCCGGCGCGCACGACCACGGCACCGTTCGCCTGCTTGGCGAGTTTCCCGGTCTCGAAGCTGACCGGCACGTCGCCGATCTGCGCCGTCACTGTCTCTACTGCCATATCACGTCCCTTGTCCGCCCCGCGCCACTCGGCGGAGGCTCCTCCCGCCGGGGGCACCCGCCCCCGGCTCACTGCCGCAACGCGTTCGTCGGTCGCGGCGGTCACACGGCGCTGGGCTCCTCGCTCAGCGGCGCAGGCCCAGCTTCTTCGTCAGTTCGCGGTAGCCGTCCAGGTCGACGCGCTGCAGATAGCTCAGCAGGCGCCGGCGACGACCGACCAGTTTCAACAGACCACGGCGCGAATGGTGATCCTTCTTGTGCGTCTTGAGGTGCTCGGTGAGCTGGTTGATCCGTTCGGTGAGGATCGCGATCTGCACCTGGGGCGAACCGGTGTCGCTCTCGTGGCGACGGTGGCCTTCGATCACAGCGCCCTTGGCGTCTTTGCTCAGCATTCATGCTCCTCGCTCAGCCGCGGTACAGCCGTGTGCCGCACCGGGTCGTGGTGTGTCTGTCCCGCTGTCGTGACGTCTCAGCGCTCGGCTCGAGCGCGGACGGTCCACGGAACCGGGGCACAGTAGCAGAGCCGCTCGGACGGACTCCCCGTCATCGCGCCTGCACCTCGCTCGTCAACCGGCGGGGTTCGGCCACGTCGGCATGCATCTGTTCGACCAGCGCCTCGGCGCTGTCAAACCGCCGTTCGTCGCGCAGACGGGCGACGAACTCGATCCGCATCGGGCGTCCGTACAGGTCGGCGCCGTCGTAGTCGATCAGAAAGGCCTCCAGGCGCACCGTCGGCGTGGCGCCCGCTTCGGTGAAGGTCGGCGACGTGCCGATGTTCACCGCCGCCGCCACGCGCAGGCCGTTCACGACCGCGTGCGCCGCATAGACCCCCCGGCCCGGCAGGGCCGAATCGGAGGGGATGTCCAGGTTGGCGGTCGGGAAACCGAGGGTCCGCCCGCGCTGCGCCCCGGGAACGACGGGCCCCTCAACCGAGTGGCGCCGTCCCAGCAACGGGATGACCGCCTCGACCTGGCCGGTGGCGACCAGCCGCCGGATGCGGGTGGAGGAGATCGGCTTGCCGTCCTCGCAGGTGAGCATGCTCGGAACCTCGACGCTGATGCCGTGCGTGCGCCCGAACGACGCCAACCAGTCGGCGGTGCCGGTACCGCCGTGGCCAAAGCGGAAATTGCGGCCCACCACGATGCCGTCCGCGTTCACCGGTGCCGAACAGAGCATCTCGGCGAAGCTCTCCGCGCGCACTCGCGCGAAGCTGCGCGTGAACGGGGCGACCAGCAACTCATCGACTCCCAACGCCTCGATCAACTGCCGTTTACGCGCCAGGTGGGTCAGCACCGTCGGGCGCAACTCGGGGCGCAGGACGGCGATCGGCTGCGGTTCGAAGGTCAGCACCATCGCGGGCAGCCCGCGCTCGCGGGCCACCTCGATCGCCCGGCCGATGATCAACCGGTGGCCGCGGTGCACCCCGTCGAAGGTCCCGATCGCGATCACGCGCCGCCCGCCGCCCAACGGCAGCTCACCGAGGGAGCCGTAGTACTTCATGCCGCCACCTCGGTCGGCGTCCGGAACACCACGTGCGGCCTCACCAGGCCACCGTCGCCGTGCGCGAGCGCCAGCAGACATCCCCGGTGCACCAGCGCCAGCTCACCCTCGCCGGCCGCCCGGATCGAACGGCCATGGACGATGTCGCGCAGTTGATCGTCGCTCACGTCCACCCGAGGCATCGCCCCCAAAGCGCACAGCGGGTCGCGTCCGCCGCCGGGGCGCACCCGGTCGGGCCCGATCGCCTCGGCGACCGACAGCTCGCCGACGTGCGTGCGCCGCAGGGCGCTGCAGTGGGCACCGCACCCGAGGGCCTCGCCGATGTCCATCGCCAGTTGGCGAATATAGGTGCCCTTCGAGCAGTGGACCGCCAGCTGCGCCATCCCGTCGCCGAGATCGTCGACCAGCTCGAGGGAGTGGATCACGATCTCCCGTTCGGGAGCGTCGACCGTCTCGCCGCGACGCGCCTTCGCGTACAGCCGCTCGCCGTCGACCTTCACGGCGGCGAACGCGGGAACGCGCTGGCGTTGCGGACCGCGAAAGCTCGCCAGAGCGTCGGCGATCGCGCCGGCGTCGGCCGGCGGGCCCCCCGGAGTGATGGGACCCTCAGGGTCACCCGTGTGCGAGCGGTAACCGGTGCGGATCGTCGCCAGGTAACGCTTGTCGTGGCCGGTGATATGGGCCGCCAGGCGGGTGGCCCGGCCGCTGAGGACCACCAGCAATCCGGTTGCGAACGGGTCGAGCGTTCCGGCGTGGCCCACCCGCACCCCGCGTCCAAGAGCCCGTCGCATGCCGGCGACCACGTCGTGCGAGGTGGGGCCCGCCGGCTTGTCGATCAGCCACAGCGCGGGTGTCGGATCGGCGGCCACGACCCGGCTCATCGGCTGGCGGGGTCCCCCAGGCGCTCGCGCACCCGGCGTTCCAGCCAGGCGAACAGATCCTCGGGGGAGCGGGTCGTGCTGAACCCGGCGGCGGCGCGGTGTCCGCCCCCGCCCTCCTCGCGCGCCAGGGCCGACATGTCCATCTGCGGGTCGACCGTGCGCAGGGAGACGCGGTAGCTGCCGGTCGGCCCCGCCTCACGCACCAGGGCCGCGACGCGCACTCCGCGACCGCTGCGCATCACCTCCACGATTCCCTCGCTGTCGTCGCCCGCGGCGTCAGCGAAGTCGTCGCCCGTGAGGTGCGAGACCACCAGGAGCCCGTCGGCCAGGTGACGCGAGCGATCGAGCGCGCGCCCGAGCAGACGCAGACGATCCGGGGGCTGGTTCTCGTACAGGAGCCGCGCCAGCTCGGCGTGGTCCACGCCGGCCTCCAACAGCCTCGCCGCGGCGCGATGGGTGGCCGGCGAGGTGTTGCGGTAACCGAACCGTCCGGTGTCGGTCACCATGCCGGCATACAGGGGCGTGGCGATCGAGGCGTCCAGGGGCACGCCGAGGGCGTCGATCACCCCCATCAGCACCTCAGCCGTGCTCGACGCGTCCGGGACCAGCAGGTTGAGATCGCCGAAGAGGGTGTTGTCCTGGTGATGGTCGATGTTCACCACCAGGGCGGCCCGCTCATGGACCGGTTCCGGCCACAGGCGCCTCTCGCTGGCGCAGTCGAGGGTCACCAGGGTGCGCTCGGGCAGGTCCTCGGGCGGCCGGGTGACGATGGTCTCGCCCTCGGCCAGCAGGAAGGCCAGATCGGCGGGCACCGGCGGGTCATCGGGGTGCGCGAGCGTCACCTCCTGGCCGGCGGCGCGCAGGGCGCGCGCGAGGCCGAGCATCGAACCGATGGCGTCGGCGTCCGGATTGTGATGGGCGGTGATCACCGGGCGGCTGCCCGGGCGCATGAGCGCCTGGGCGATCTCGTGCACGTCGACGCGCCGGCCGCTCATGAGCGGTCCTCTTCCCCGGTCACCTGCTCGATCAGGCGGGTGAGCGCCACCGCGTCCTCCTGGCTGCTGTCGTATACGAAGGTGAGCTGCGGCGTGTGGCGCGTGCGCATCTCGCGCGCGAGGCGCGCCTGAAGCACTCCGCGTGCCGACTCGAGGGCCTCCTGGCTGGCGCGCCGCTCGCGCGGGCGCAGGCAGGTGAAGTACACGCGGGCCTCGCGCACGTCCTGAGTCGCCTCGACCTCGGTGATGGTGACGAACCCCAGTCGCGGGTCGGACAGCTCGCGTCCGATCGCCTCGGCGAGCACCTGTCGCAGGGCGGTATCCACCCGGCGCATGCGGGTGCTGCGTTCAGCGCGCGCCATCGGCGTCCCATCCGTCGATCATCTCTTCCACCCCGACCAGGGCGTGCCGTTCATCGACCACCTGGAAGCGCTCGTCGGTGTCGAGCAACCGACGGGCACGGGCGAGGCGCTCCTGGGCGTCGGCCGCCGAACGGTCGGCCACGCACAGGGTCACGCGGGCCCGCTGCCACAGATCATGGTGGTCGACCTCGGCCACCGAGCAGGACAGGCGCCGTGCGAGCACGTTCTTCACGCGCAGCACCTCACGACGCTTGTCCTTGAGTGATTCGGCCTCCGGCAGATGCAGGTCGACGGTGAGGATGCCCACATAGCCGTATTCCACTCCCGCCGGGGCCTACTCGCCCGCCGCGGAGTCATCGGACGCCGGTGCCGCGGCGGCGGGCGCCGCGGTCTGGGCGGTCCGGGCCACCTCGCGCAGCTCGAAGACCTCGATGCGGTCGCCCTCCTTGATGTCGTTGTAGTCCTCGAGCAACACACCGCACTCGAAGCCGGTCGCGACCTCGCGCACGTCGTCGTCGAACCGCTTCAGACCGGAGAGCTTGCCCTCGTGGACCACCGTGCCCTCGCGCACAAGGCGCGCCTGGGCGCCGCGGCGCACGATGCCCTCGACCACGTAGCACCCGGCGATGGTCCCGATGCGGCTCGCCTTGAAGGTCGCACG
>DAOKZF010000028.1:0-12908 GCA_035325785.1 Miltoncostaeaceae bacterium | reverse complement strand
TTCACGTCGGTGGCCCACCCGCGCGTGCCCGGAGCGCTGCTGGCCCTGCCGCACCGTCATCGCACCGATGGCTTTTTCATCGCGCGCCTGGAGAAGGGGGATCACGAGTGAGCGCCGTCCCGATGCCGACCGCTCCGCTGGTGCTCCCGTCGGTGATGTCCGCCGACATGCTCAACCTCGGTGCGCAACTGGCGTCCCTGATCGAGGCCGGGTGCCGCGCCATCCATGTGGACGTGATGGACGCCCATTTCGTGCCGAACCTGACCGTCGGCCCCGACTTCGCCCGGGCGGCGGCCGGGCCGGTGCACGCCGCCGGCGGCCTGGTGGACGTGCACCTGATGGTCCACCGCGCGGCGGCGATCATTCCCCTGTTCGCCGCGCACGCCGATCTGATCAGCGTGCACCTCGAAGCCGATCCGCATCCCCATCGGTTGCTCGGCATGATCCGCGAACAGGGCTGCCGCGCCGGTCTGGCGCTCAACCCGGGAACGCCGGTCGAGCATGTGGAGCCGTTGGTCGACCTGCTCGACTACGTCGTGGTGATGTCGGTCAACCCCGGTTATGCCGGCCAGACGTTCATCCCCACCACTCCCGAACGTGTCCGTCGCCTGCGCGCGTTGCTCCCCGAACGGGTGGCGATCGAGGTGGACGGGGGGATCGGCCGCGACAACCTCGGGGCGGTGCGGGCGGCGGGGGCCGAGCTGTTCGTGTCGGCCTCCTCGATCTTCGGCGCCCCCGATCCGATCGACTCCTTCCGTGAGCTGACCGCCCTCGCCGATGGGACGCATGTCGGCGCCTGAGGCGAACCCGTACGAACTGGCGGCGCTCGAGCGCGCGCGGGGGCTCGCCCTGAACGCCCGCGGACGGGTCAGCCCGAACCCGCTGGTGGGGGCCGTCATCCTGCGCGACGGGCGAACCATCGCCCAGGGCTGGCACGAGGGGCCGGGCACGCCCCACGCCGAAGCCATGGCGCTGTCGATCGCCGGAGAGGCCGCTCGTGGCGCGACGGTGGTCTGCACCCTCGAACCGTGCTCTCACCACGGGCGCACCCCGCCGTGCGCCGAGGCGCTCGTCCGGGCGGGCGTCGGTCGGGTGGTGGTCGGCTGTCGCGACCCGCTCGAGGCCGGCCGCGCGGGGGGAATCGACGTGCTGGAGCGCGCCGGCATCGAGGTGGTGCTCGCTCCCGGCGACCACGCCGAGGCCTGCCGGGAGTTGATCAGCGATTTCCTCACCGCCGGGATCAGCGCCCGACCCGAGGTGACCGTCAAGCTCGCCACCAGCCTCGACGGTCGGATCGCCACCGCCTCGGGGGAGAGCCGGTGGATCTCCGGTCCGCGCTCGCGGGCCCTGGTGCATCGCTGGCGCGCCGACGCCGATGCGGTCGCCGTGGGCATCGGCACCGCGTTGGCCGACGACCCGCAGCTGACCGCCCGAGATGTCGCCGGGCCGGTGCGCCAACCGCGTCGGGTCGTCTTCGACAGCGATGCCCGCCTGCCGCTGACATCCCGACTGGTCGGCGGCGCGCACGAACTACCGGTGACCGTGATCGCCGCCCAGGATGCCGACGCCTCACGGGTGGCCGCCCTGCGGGCCGCCGGGGTCCAGGTGCTCCAACCGGCGGGCGATCCGGCCGCGCGGGCGGCGGCGGCCCTGCGGACGCTCGCCGACGACGGCGTGCAATCCCTGTTCGTGGAGGGAGGCGCCGTCCTGGCCGGCGGGTTGATCGATGCGGGACTCGTGGATCGGATCGCCTGGTTCTTCGCCCCGATGGTGATCGGGGGTACGGGCGCGCCCTCGGCGATCGGCGGGGTCGGTGCGCCCACCCTGGCCCAGGCGCCGCGTCTGAGCGGGGTCTCGGTGGAGCGCAGCGGCGAGGACATCCTGGTGCGCGGCCGCCTGCGGGCGCCCGCGTGGCGGACGGACGGAGGCTGAGAGTGTTCACCGGATTGGTGGAGGAGCAGGGCAGGATCATCTCGGTCAGCCCGAACGAGGCCGGTGCGCGGATCGAGATCGGGGCGCACGCCGTGCTCGATGGGCTCGCGTTGGGCGACTCGGTCGCCGTGAACGGCGCCTGCCTGACCGCCGTGACGATCGACGCGGATCGGTTCGCGGTCGACGCGGTCGCCGAGACGCTGCGGCGCACCGCCTTGGGCCGGTTGCGCGCCGGCGAGACGGTCAATCTGGAACGGGCGTTGGTCGCCGGTGACCGGCTGGACGGGCACATCGTCCAGGGGCACATCGACGGCACCGGGCGGGTGCGTTCGGTGCGACCCGAGGGGGAGAGCGCGATCGTGGAGATCACCGCCGCGCCCGACCTGCTGCGCTACATCGTGGAGAAGGGCAGCATCGCCGTCGACGGCATCAGCCTGACGGTCGCCGGCCGGACCGCGGACGCCTTCACGGTGGCGCTGATCCCCCACACCATGCGCGCGACGACCCTGGGGCCGCAGGCGCAGGGACGCACGGTGAACCTCGAGGTTGACGTGCTGGCCAAATATGTGGCGGCTCTGGCGGAGCCGTATATGCGACAATCGACGGACCGGCGGTGAGCGTCGGACGGTCGAAATATCCCCGGGCGACCCGAACGGTTGCGGGAGGTTCAACGGATGGGTAGCACCGCGGCACACTTCGCCACGATCAGTGAGGCGATCGACGAGATCCGCGCCGGGCGCATGGTGATCGTGGTCGACTCGGAGGACCGGGAGAACGAGGGCGATCTGGTGATGGCCGCCCAGTTCGCGACCCCGGAGGCGATCAACTTCATGATCGCCTACGGCCGCGGGCTGGTGTGTTTGGCGCTCACCGAGGAGCGCTGCAACCACCTGGGGCTCTTCCCGATGGTGCGTCGCAACGAGGCGCCGCACGCCACCGCCTTCACCGACACGATCGAGGCCCGCCACGGGATCACCACCGGCATCTCGGCCCCGGATCGTTCGCTCACGATCATGACCGCGATCGACCCGGAGAGCGGCCCGGAGGACCTGGTGAAGCCGGGGCACGTCTTCCCGCTGCGCGCGCGCTCCGGCGGGGTGCTGGAACGCGCCGGGCACACCGAGGCGGCCGTCGACCTGGCCCGCCTGGCCGGGCTGATTCCCGCCGGGGTGATCTGCGAGATCACCAACGACGACGGCACGATGGCGCGGGTGCCCGACCTGGTCGACTACGCCGCCAAGCACAACCTGAAGATGATCACCATCGCCGACCTGATCGAGCATCGGCGCCGTACCGAGCGCCTGATCGAACGAGGCACCGCCGCCCGCCTCCCGACCGAGACCGGCGAATGGACCGCGGTCGGCTACCGGTCGATCATCGACGGCAAGCACCACCTGGCGCTGGTGAAGGGCGAGGTGGACGGGGTCGACGACGTGCTGGTGCGCGTCCACTCCGAATGCCTCACCGGCGACGTGTTCGGCTCGCAACGCTGCGACTGCGGCCCTCAGCTGCACGCCGCGATGCGTCGGATCGCCGATGAAGGCCGCGGGGTGCTCCTGTACATCGCCCAGGAGGGGCGGGGCATCGGCCTGTTGAACAAGCTGCGGGCCTACGAGCTGCAGGACCAGGGCCTGGATACGGTCCAGGCGAACCTGGAGCTGGGCTTCCCGCCCGACCTGCGCGACTACGGCATCGGCGCCCAGATCCTGGTCGACCTGGGCCTCACCTCAATCCGTCTGCTCACCAACAATCCGAAGAAGATCGTCGGCCTGGAGGGCTACGGGCTGTCGGTGGTGGACCGGGTGCCGATCGAGATCGCCCCGGGCGACGACAACCGCACCTACCTGCAGACCAAGCGCGACAAGCTCGGCCACATGCTCCACCATCAGGACCTGCGCTTCGACGGCGAATCCGCGGGGGAGGGCGACTGATGTCGCGCAGCGGGCCGCCGGCGCCCGCCACCGCGCTGGTCGATCCGACGGTGCGAATCGCCGCCGTGGTCGCCGGCTTCCACCGGGAGATCTCCGAGCGCCTCCTCGAGGGCGCCGGGGCACGGTTGCGCGAGGCCGGTCTGCCCGAGGGCAACCTGGACGTGCGCTGGGTGCCGGGGGCATTTGAGTTGCCTCTGGCGGCCCAGGAGATGGCCCGTCGCGGCCAGTACGCCGCGATCGTCGCGCTGGGGCTGGTGGTGCGCGGTGAGACCGCCCACTTCGACTACATCTGCAACAGCGCCTCGCTGGGGCTGTCGCGCGTGGGCCTCGACACCGGGGTGCCGTGCGCCTTCGGCGTGCTGACCACCGAGAACCACGCCCAGGCCGAGGCGCGCTCCGGCGGGACGGTGGGGAACGCCGGTGCCGATGCCGCCGACGCCGCGATCGCGATGATCAACCTGCTGGCCGAGTCGAACTGAGCCGCGCCGCTCGCGCCGGGGCGGCGCGGGCGAGACGGTCACGCCCACGCAAAAGCCGGCCGTGTGTTCCCACCGGCCGGCGCATGGGGTTCGTCGGTGGCCCGGTCCGACGGGCCGAGCCCGGCGGCGTCGCTCAGGCGGCCTTGATCACCTTGCCGGCCTTGAGGCAACGGGTGCACACGTAGGCGCGCACCGGCGTGCCGTTGCGCATCACGCGCACGCGCTGGACATTCGGGTTGAAGCGCCGCGAGGTCGCGCGCATCGAGTGGCTGCGGTTGTTACCGAACTTCGGCGCCTTGTTGCAGACGCTGCAGACCTTCGCCATAGCGGCCGTCTCACTTCCGTCGCTGAGAACACGAGGCCACCACGGCGCACGTGCGGCCCCGGATTATGCTCGTCCGGTGAACCAAAACGCAACCACCCCCGCTCTCGGCACCGTGGCGCTGGGCGAATCGGACCATGCCGAGCGGCCCGTCCGCTGGCCCGCACGGGTTCCCGCCTGGGCGTGGTGGACGCGCCCGGTGGGGGATCTGCCCGGCGTCGGACCGGCCGGCGCGCGCCACGCCGCGAGCCTGGGAATCGCCACCGTTGCCGATCTGCTGCAGCATCTGCCGCATCGCTACGAGAGCTTCGACGACGGCCTGCAGCCGGTGGGCGCGTTGCGTCCCGGCCAGGAGGCGACCGTGCGTGTGGTGCTCGACACGATCGGGGTGCACCCGACCCGCCGCAGGGGCCTCGTGCTCGTGCGCGCGCGCGTGCACGATGACAGCGGCCCCATCACCCTCACCTGGTTCAACCAACGCCACCTGGCCCGCCAGCTGCATCCGGGCGATCGACTGCTGGTTCGCGGACGGATGGGCGCCCCCGGGCGGCGTGAGCTGGCGGTGCGCAGCCACGAGGTCCTGGACGGAGAAACCTCGGAGGGGCTGCACACCACCGGGCTGGTGCCGGTCTACCCGGCCAGCGAACGCTTCCCCAGCCGGCGCGTGCGCGAGTTGGTCGACCGCGCCCGGCCGCTGGCGCGCACGGCCCCCGATCCGCTGCCGACATGGGCCCGGGTGCGGCTGGGGCGGGCACCGATCGCCGATGCGCTGAGCGGCGTCCATTTCCCCCGCACACTCGCCGAGGCGACCGACGCCCGCTGCCGCCTGGCGTTGGGAGAGCTGCTGGTGCTGCAGGTCGGCCTGGCCGCCCTGCGCCGACGGGACGCCCGACGGCGCACCGCGCCCGTCCTGCGGGCGACCGGCGCGATGAGCCGTCCGTTGCTCGAGGCCCTGCCGTTTCGCCCCACCGGCGAGCAGGAACGCGCCGCGGCGCAGATCGGTCGCGATCTTCGCGCCCCCACCCCCATGCGCCGTCTGCTGCAGGGGGAGGTCGGCTCCGGCAAGACCCTGGTCGCCCTGCTGGCGATCTGCCAGGCGGTGGAGGGGGGCGCCCAGGCGGCGCTGCTGGCGCCCACCGAGACGTTGGCCGAACAGCATCTGAGGACGCTCGACCGGATGCTCGCCCCCACAGGGCACCTGCCGGTGCTGCTCACCGGCCGCATCGGCGCGGGCGAGCGGCGACGGCGCCTGCAGGCGCTCGCGGCGGGGACGGCGGCCATCGCCGTCGGCACTCAGGCGCTGCTCTCACCCGAGGTGCGCTTCGCCCGCCTCGGGCTCGTGGTGGTCGACGAACAACATCGTTTCGGCGTCGCCCAACGCCACGCGCTCAGCGAGGCCACCGCCGCCCTCGAGGGTGAGAGCCCCCACCTACTCTACATGACCGCGACGCCCATTCCCCGGACGCTCGCGTTGACCGACTACGGTGATCTGGCGGTGACCACCATCCGTCACCGTCCCCCCGGACGCGCGCCGGTCGAGACCCTCTGGTACCGGGAACAGGAGCGCGAGGAGGCCTACGAGCGGATCCGGGTCGCCCTGCGTGCCGGTCGCCAGGCCTACGTCGTCTGCCCGTTGGTCGAGGAGGGAGAGGGCGCCCAGGCCCGCGCCGCCACCGCCGAGGCGCGACGCCTGGCGGAGGGGCCTTTCGCCGATTTCCGGGTGGCGCTCGCCCACGGCGCGCAGCGCAGCGACGAGAAGCTCACCGCGATGAACGCCTTCGCCGCCGGCGAGGTCGACCTGCTGGTGGCCACGACGGTCGTCGAGGTGGGCATCGATGTGCCCAACGCCACCGTGATGCTGATCGAGGACGCCGACCGTTTCGGTTTGGCCCAACTCCATCAGCTGCGCGGTCGCGTCGGGCGCGGCGAACATCCCGGCACCTGCATTCTGTTCGGGGAGCCGTCCACCCCGGAGGGCGAGCGGCGCCTCGAAGCGTTGGTGGAGATCGATGACGGTTTCCGGCTCGCGCAGGTGGACCTCGACATTCGCGACACCGGCAGCCTGCTCGGAGTCCGCCAGGCGGGCCCCAGCGACCTGCGGGTCGCCGACCGGCGCCGACACCGACGCGAGTTGGCCCAGGCCCGCCGATTGGCGCGCTGGATTCTGCGCGACGACCCTCACCTGCGTGCGCCGGCCCACCACGATCTGCGCGCGGCGGTCGCCGAACGATTCGCCGCGATCCCGCGGCTGCTGGACGGCTGAGGGTGCGGATCATCGCGGGGGAATACCGGGGACGGCCGATCGTGGCACCCGCCGGGCGGGCGACCCGCCCGACCGGTGATCGCGTGCGCGAGGCGCTGTTTTCGATCCTCGGCCCGCTCGACGGGCGCGATGTGCTCGACCTGTTCGCCGGCTCCGGTGCCCTGTCGTTCGAGGCCCTCTCGCGCGGCGCCCGTTCGGCGACCGCCGTCGACCGCGCGCCGGCGGCGCTCGCCTGCATTCGTCGCAACGCGCGCGCCCTGGGGGTCACGGATCGGCTGCGCGTGGTGGGGCGCGACTGGCGCGCGGCGCTCGGTGCGGAGGCCGCCGCCGGCCGATGCTACGGTGTGCTTCTTGTCGACCCGCCGTACAGCCACACCACGCGGATTCTCGCCCAGATCGCCGCTCCCCTGGCGGCCGTCGCCGCACCCCGGGCGGTCGTCGTGATCGAACACGCCGCCGGCGAGCACGTCTGCGTGCCGGGGCTGACGGTCGGCGAGCGCCGAGAACGGCGCTACGGCGACAGCTCTCTCACCATCCTACACCTGGGGGATCCCCGCCCGTGAACGCGCCGCTCGCGATCTGTCCCGGAACGTACGACCCGGTGACCTACGGCCACCTCGACGTCATCGAGCGCGCGGCGCGCCTCTTTTCCGCGGTGATCGTGTCGGTCACCGCCGGTTCGGTGAAGAAGAATCCGCTGTTCGACACCGACGAACGCATCGCCCTCGTGGAGGAAAGCGTACGGGACCTCCCGAATGTGCGAGTGATCGGATTCAACAGCCTGATCACGGAATTCGCAAGAGGAGTCGGGGCGTCGGTGATGGTAAAAGGGTTGCGGGCGATCTCCGACTTCGATTACGAGTTCCAGATGGCCCAGTTGAATCGTCATCTGGCGGCGGAAATCGAGACGGTGTATCTCCCGGCCTCACCGCATTTCAGTTTCGTGAGCTCCAGCGGGGTGCGCGAAATTGCGGCGTGGGGCGGTGCGGTGGACGGCTGGGTTCCTCCGCACGTCGCGACCGCTCTGCGCGAGCGATATGGCCTGCGCGCCGGACAGGCTCCCTGAGGAGGGTGTGGTGGACGTAAATGAATTGATGGACAAGCTGGATGACCTCATCCACAACGCGCGTGCGGTGCCGCTGACCGATCAGGTGCGGGTCGATCGCGACGAGATCTACGATCTGCTCGACCAGATGCGCTCCACGATCCCGGAGGAGGTCAAGCAGGCCCGCTGGATCGTCAAGGAACGCCAGGAGATGCTCGCCGAGGCGAAGCGTGAGGCGGACCGGATCGTGAACGAGGCGCGCGAGGAGGCCGCCCGGCAGGTGTCCGAGCAGGAGGTCGTGCGCCTGGCCGAGCGGGGGGCGGCCGACATCATGGACGAGGCCCGCCAGCGGGAGCGCGAGGTGCGCCTGGGAGCCGAGGACTACGCCGATGAGGTGCTCGGCACGCTCGAGATGAACCTGGGCAAGTTCCTCCAGGCGGTCCAGCGTGGGCGGGAGCGCCTCCAGGGGCGGGCGGCCGAGGCCGACGAGCACCCGATCGACCAGGCGGCGCTCTGACCGACTCCCCACCCAGCGACGGCGCGGGTAACGCGGCGGACGAACCGATCGATCTGCGCACGCTGTCCCTCGAGTCGGGGGCGGCGGTCGACCTCACCGTGCCGGTCGGCCGGGTGGGGTTGCGCTTGGGCGGGCAGGATTACCGCATCGAGGCGCCCGAGGATGCACGCCTGACCGTCTCCCGCGCGCTGTCGGGACTCCACCTGCGTCTGCGGGTCGCGGGACGATTGGTTGGGCCGTGCTGGCGTTGCCTCGATGAGGCCGCCGTGCCGATCACGATCGACGCGCGCGAGTTCGTCGCCGCCGGTCGTGCCGCCGACGCGCCGTTCGAGGAGGGGCTCGATTCGGTCTACGTTGCCGACGAACGGGTCGACGCGGCCCTCTGGGTGCGCGACGCGTTCGCCGAAGCGGTGCCGCCGATGATCCTCTGTCGCCCCGACTGCGTGGGGCTCTGTCCGCAGTGCGGCGTCAACCGCAACCATCAGCCGTGCGAGTGCGTCGAGGAGCGGTCCGACCCACGTTGGGCGGGACTGCGCGAGGCGGCCGCCCGCCTGGGCCTCGAACCCGACCGCACCGGGGACCGCTGAGGTCCCTTCGGCGCGGGGCCTTCCGTTGCGCGGCGCCGATCGCTACCCTTCCCCAGTCCTCAACCGGAGATCCGATGGCCGTTCCGAAGCGCAAAACCTCCCGTCAGCGGCGTGACACTCGCCGTGCCACCCACAGCATCGACGCAGCCCGGCTGGGCATGTGTCCGCGCTGTGCCAACCCGGTGCGCAGCCACCGCGTCTGCGGCGTCTGCGGCTACTACCGTGGCCGCCCGGTCATTGAGATCGAAGGGTAAGTAGTAGCCCCGTCGACCGTCCCGGTTGTCGCCCTCGATGGGATGGGCGGCGATAACGCACCGGCCGCGCCCGTGGGGGCCGCCATCGAGGTGGCCGCCCAGGGGCTGAAGGTGCTGCTCGTCGGCGACCGCGATCGGCTCGCCGCTGAGCTGACCCGTCAGGGCGCCAGCCCGGATGAGCGGATCGAACTGGTGCACGCCCCCGAGCGCGTCCACGGCGACGAGGACGGCGCCCGCGCGGTGCGCGCCAAACCCGACGCCTCGATCGTGGTCGCGTGCAAGCTGGTGGGTGAGGGGCGCGCGAGTGCCGCCGTCTCCGCCGGCAACACCGGGGCGATGCTGGCGGCCGCCACGCTCCGCATGCGCCGGATTCCCGGCATCATGCGCCCGGCGATCGCGGTTGTGCTGCCGGCGGCCGGAGGGAAACCGGTGGTGCTGCTCGACGCCGGCGCCAGCGCCGACATGCGTCCCGAGCACTATCCACAACTGGCGATGATGGGTCGCCTGTTCGCCCGCGACGTGCTGGGCATTCCCGAGCCGCAGGTCGGCCTGCTGTCGATCGGCGAGGAGGAGGGCAAGGGCTCCCTCGCGGTGCAGAACGCCTTCGAGTTGCTGCGCGACAGTCCGGGTTTCGTGGGGAACGTCGAGGGGCGGGACATCCCCACGGCGACGGTGGATGTGGTGGTCACCGACGGTTTCACCGGCAACGTGGTGCTGAAGACCGCCGAGGGGGTGGCCCAGATGCTGCTGAACGAGATCCGCCGCGCGGTCGTTCAGACCGTCGCCGGCCGGGTCGGCGGCATGCTGGTGCGCCCATCGTTGCGGCGCATGCGCGACCGCATCGATCCCGAGCTGTACGGCGGTGCCGTGCTGCTGGGGGTGCGGGGGGTGGCGGTGATCGGACACGGCAACGCAACCCCGGTGGGCATTGCGAACGCCGTGCGGGTTGGGGCCCGCGCGGCCCGCGAGAATCTGGTGGGCCACTTCGCCGCGGCACTCAACGAGGCCGCCGGAGAGTCCCCGGCAGCGTAGGATGCCGGCGCTGCCCGGTGCGCACCGCCGACCGGGCATACCTGTAACTTGCCCGACCAGGGCCGTGCGGCCGCCTGGCGGTGACGATCTAAGAGGGAGCACGTGGTGGATCGAGAGAAAGCTGTTGAGGAGATCCGCGCCATCCTGGTGGAGCAGCTCGGGGTCGATCCGGGCGAGGTGAGCGAGGCATCCTCCTTCCAAGAGGACCTCAACGCGGACTCGTTGGACCTGGTCGAGTTGATCATGGAGATGGAAGACCGCTTCAAGACCAAGATCCCCGACGAGGAGGCCGAGAAGATTCGGACGGTCGGGCAGGCGGTCGACTACGTCTTGGCGAACGGCGGCTGAACGTGAACGCCCCCGCGGGCACCGGGTTGACCCGGTTGCTCGCGGGCCTCGGCGCCGCCCGGCGACGGGAAGCGCTTACGCACCGGTCGTGGGCTCGTCGCGGCCGCCCCTCATACGAACGGCTCGAGTTCCTCGGCGATAGCGCGCTGGAGGTGATCGTGCGCGCCGAACTGATGCGCCGGCACCCCGACGCCGACGAGGGCGACCTGTCATGGATGCGCCAGAGCATCGTCAATCGAGCGGTGTGCGCCCGTCTGGCGCAGGAGGCCGGTCTGGATGAGCTGTGCGCCGGGCAGGCACCCGAGGCGCGACGGGCGGCGGCCCGAGAGCTGGTCGGCACGGTCAACGTGTGCGGGGCGCTCACCGAGGCGGTGATCGGGGCCGCCTGGCTCGAGTTGGGACCGGAGCCGACCGCCCGCGAGGTGATCGACGCGTTCGCCGAACCGTTGGCGCGGGCGGTACCCGGAATGCGCGACGCCAAGACCGCCCTGCAGGAGCGGGCCGCCCGGGAACGCAGAACGGTGTCGTATCGCCTGGTGCGTCAGGAGGGGCCTCCCCAGGCGCGCACCTTCACCAGCCAAGTGCTGATCGACGGACGTCCGCATGGTGAGGGGTCCGGTGCGTCGAAGCAGGCCTCCGAGCAGGAGGCCGCCCGGCACGCGCTCATCGCGCTGCGCGAGCAGCACGACTGATGCTCGCCCGCCTGACGGTCAGGGGTTTCAAGTCGTTTGCCGACACGACCACCCTGCGCTTCGGCACCGGGGTGAACGTGATCGTCGGGCCCAACGGCTCGGGTAAGAGCAACCTGGCGGAAGCGATTCTCTGGGCGCTCGGTGAGCAGCGGGCCGGTCGACTGCGCGCCGGCGGGATGGCCGATGTGCTCTACGCCGGGGGCGAGCGACGCGCCGCGGCCCCCTACGCCGAGGTGCGCCTGCTGTTTGACGACGGCGACAGCCCGGACCGGCCGGCCGAACTCGAGACCGCGCGCCGTCTGACCCGCGCCGGCGATGCCCACTATCGCCTGGGCGGTGGATCGGTGCGTCTGCTGGACGTCCAGGAGGCCCTGGCCGCGCGGGGACTGGGCGCGGACGCGTTGGCGATCATCCGCCAGGGACAGGTCGAGGCGATCTGTGCCAGCACCGCCGCTCAACGGCGCGCCATCGTTGACGCGGCCGCCGGCGTGGCCGTGGCCAAACGGCGTCGGCGCCGCGCCGAGCTGAAGCTGGCCCGGGTCGACGATCGTCTGGACCGGGCGCGCGATCTGGCCGGAGAGCTGGTCGGCCGGGCGCGCACCCTCACCCGTCAGGCGCAGGCCGCCGAGCGGGCGGCCGACCTCGAGCGGTGGATCGCCACCGCCGAACGCGATGTCAACGCGGCGCGTGCCCGGGCCGCGGCGATCGCCGCCGCGCGGGCCGACGAGCGCTTTCGGGCGGCCGACACCGCCGCCCACGCCGCCGAGCGCGCGCGCGAGGACGCCCGCGCGGCGGCCGCTCAGGCCGAGGCCGAGCGCGGTGCGCTCGAGGAGCGTCGCCGGGCGGCCGAGCGGCGCGCCGCGGCCCTGCGTTCGGCCGGCGATCGACTCGCCGGGCGGGCGGAGGTCGCCGCCGAGCGGGTCGCCGCCGCCGAGCGGGCCGAGCGTCAGCGACAGAGGCGCCAGGCCGAGGCCCTGGCGCGTCGCGGGGAACTCACCCAGGCGCTCACCGCGGCCGACCAGGACCTGGCCCGGGCCGAGCGGGCCGCCGAGGAGGCTCGGGTTGCGGCGGCGACCGCCGAGGTCGCCGACGGGCAGGCCCGCGCCGACCGCCGGGCGGCGGAGGATGCCGCCAACGATGCCGCCGCGCGAGCGGCCGCCGCCGAGCGGGCCCTCACGCAGGCGGAGCGGGCCGTGAACGAGGTGGTGGCGCAGCATCGGCGGGCGACCGGGCGGGCCGCCCGGGCGGGGGGGGATCGGCCCCCGGCGGGGGGTCGCGCGCCCAGCGCAGACGGGAGGTCTCCCTCACCCGTCACGAGCGTTGGCGCGATCGGGTGAGCGCCGCGGCCCGCGAGGCCGCCGATGCGCTGGCGCTGCGGGAGGCGGCCGAGGGGCGCCTGCGCCAGGCGAGGGCCGCCGTGCGCGCCCTGGCACCCGAGGATGATCATCGCGGCGGGCCGATGGTGCTCGGGGACGGCATCGAGATCGTGCCGGGTGGGGAGCGGGC
>DAOKZF010000027.1:10858-12932 GCA_035325785.1 Miltoncostaeaceae bacterium | reverse complement strand
GAATGTCCCACACGCGTCCCCGCCCGGGCGGCGGCGCGCCCCGGCCGTCAGCCCGCCAACAGGGCGACGGCCGCCACGGCGTTCACCGTCGCATGCGCGGCCACCGCCGCCGGATACCCCCGCCACCGATACAGCACCGCCAGGCCCACGCCGCTGAGCGCCAACGCCAGCAGCCGCGGCCACACCTCATACGCGTCGATGTGCACACCGCCGAACACCAGGCCGCTGATCGCCGCCGCCGGCCAGAACGCAAACCGGCGGGCGAGCGTGCGCAGCAGCAAGCCGCGAAAGACCAACTCCTCGCTCAATGGGGCGAGCACCACCAGGCCGATCAGCATCAGACCCCTCTGCCACGGGGCCGAGCCGATATCGATCGATCGCTCCTCCAACCGATCGGCGACGGTCGGATCGAGCATCGCCCCGGCGGCCACCACCGCCACCGAACCGACCATCAGACCGAAACCCACCAGGGCGCCCCATGCCACCGCCGGCCACCGGCGCCCCTTCACCGCGATCGCCAACCGCCGTTCGTGGGCGGGCAGCCCCCGCCAGAACAGCCAGGCGAACAGCAGCATCAGACCGCCGCCGGCGGCGGTGACGACCGCCCCCACCGCGCCATCCGATGCCCCCGCCGCCACCATCACCGCGGCCACCGGCATGGCCAGCGCGAACGAGAGGACCACCGCGGCGAGCGGGCGCGCCAGGCGCCTCCAGAACCCGATGGTCCTCGTCGGGACGGGCGGTGGCGGAGGAGGGGGGAGGGACGCGCTGGTCACGACCCGGCCAGTCTAGGCGCCCTGCCCCCGGGCGCGCGCCGCTACGATGCCTCGGTGGCGGTCCCCGATGCGCTCTCCCAGCCGATCGCTCTCGACCTGTTCGAAGGGCCGTTCGACCTGTTGCTGACGCTCGTGCTGCGCGAGGAGGTCGACCTGCTCGAGCTCCCCCTGCTGCAGGTGGTGAGCGCGGCGCTCGGCGACCACGCCGAGGAGCGGTGGGACACCAACACCGCCGGCGAATTGATTGTCCTGCTCGCGGCGATGGCCGAGCTGAAGTCCAAACTGCTGTTGGGAGAGGAGACCGACGAGGAACCCGACCCCGACGCGCTCGAGGCCCGCGAAATGCTGGCGACCCGACTGGTGGCCTACGCTCCGTTCCAGCGGGCGGCCCACTGGTTGCGCGAGCGGGCCGTCGCCGGGGCCGGGCCGCGCTACCGGCGCGTGCCGCTCCCCGACCGGCCCCCCCCGGACGAGCGCCTCGACCCACGGCTCCTGCGCGCGGCGCTCGCCGCGCTGCTGATCGACCCGCCCGAGGTGTCGTTGACGCACATCCACCGCCGACGGATCAACATCCCCCAGGTGCTCGCCCGGCTGCGTGACGCCCTGGCCCGGGCGCGCACCATCAGCTTCGACGAACTGGTGCTCGACACCGACCGCCTGGCGGAGGCGGTCACCTTCATGGCGGTGCTCGAACTCGCCCGGCGCGGCGAGGCGACCCTCGCCCAACCCGAACCGTTCGGCGATATCGCCATCACCCGCGCCCGATGAACGACCCGGCCGCCCGCGCCGTTGAGGCGCTGCTGTTTCTCAGCCCCGAGCCGCTCGACGAGGTGCGCCTGTGCGAGCTGACCGAGGCCTCGCCCGCCCAGGTCCAACGGGCGCTCGCCCAGCTGCAGGAACGCCACGGGCCCGATGGTGGCCTGGAGGTCGTCCAGATTGCCGGCGGGTGGGCGCTGCGCACCCGCGCCGACCTGGCGGACGTGTGCGATCGCCTGCGCGAGCGGCCCGATGAGCGCATCAGCCCCGCCGCGCTGGAAACCCTGGCGGTGATCGCCTATCTGGCGCCGATCGGCCGGCCCGAGATCGGCCGGCTGCGCGGCGTGGCGGTTGACTCGAGCGTCAACTGGCTCCTGGAACGCGGGCTGATCGAGGAGGCCGGACGACCGGCCGGCGGCGGCGCGCTGCGCTATCGCACCACCCGCCTGTTTCACGAGCGCTTCGGCCTGCGCGGCGCGGGAGACCTCCCGCCGCTGGAGCGATTCGAACTGACCGGCGACGAGGCGGAACGCGTACGCCGT
>DAOKZF010000027.1:2310-10848 GCA_035325785.1 Miltoncostaeaceae bacterium | reverse complement strand
ACCACCGGCACCGCGCCATCCCCCGAGAGCAACGGTGACGATGACTGACCCGCCCCCGCCCGAAACCATGCGTGTCCACCGGCGTCTGGCGCTGGCCGGCGTCGCCAGCCGCCGGGCCGCCGAACGGCTGGTCGCCGAGGGGCGCGTGAGCGTCAACGGTCGCGTCGCGAGCGTCGGGCAGCAGGTGGGCCCCCACGATCGGATCGCCGTCGACGGCGAGGCGATCGAGAGCGCCGAGGACCTGCGCGCCTACCTGCTGCACAAGAGGGCCGGGGTCGTCTCGACCGCGCACGACCCGCAGGGGCGCCCCACCGTGCTGGACGATCTGCCCCACGACGTGCGGCTGTATCCGGTCGGACGGCTCGACTTCGACACCACCGGTGCCCTGCTGATCACCAACGACGGCGAGCTGGCCGCACGCCTGATGCACCCCCGCCACACGGTGCCCAAGACCTACGAGGTGCTGATGCGCGGGCACGTGTCGGCCGCCACAATCCGTAAGCTGCGCGACGGTGTGCAACTTGACGATGGCATGACGCTTCCGGCGCGAGTCGAGGCGATGGAACGCCGGTATCCCGGCGCAAGCTGGGTGACGATCGAGCTGACCGAGGGACGCAACCGGCAGGTGAAACGCATGGCCGAGGCCGTCGGCCATCGCGTGATGCGCCTGCATCGGGCCCGTTACGCGGGCCTGTCGGTGCGGGGCATGCAACCGGGGAAATGGCGACCGTTGACCCGCGCGGAATGGCGGCGGCTGGGGGAGATGGTGGGGGTGAAACGATGAGTGCGGTGCGGGCGATCCGGGGGGCGACGTCCGTGCCGCGAGACAGCCGCGAGCTGATCCACGAGCGCACCGCCGAGTTGGTGGCGGCGGTGATGGAACGCAACGGTCTGGTTCCCGACGACCTCATCTCGGTGATCTTCACCTCCACCGAGGACCTGGTGTCGGCCTTCCCGGCCGCCGGTGCCCGCGAGATGGGGCTGGGTGCGGTGCCCCTGATCTGTGCCCGCGAAATACCGGTACCCGGGGCGCTGCCCTCGTGCGTGCGCCTGATGGCGCACGCCAACATGCCGGTCGATCGTCCGGTGCGCCACGTCTACCTGCACGAGGCGGTCGCCCTGCGCGCGGACCTGGCCCAGTAGCCGCCGCGCGCCCGGCGGGGCGTCCGGTGTTGGGGCTCAGCGCGCCGGGACGGCGATATCCAGGCCCAGATCGAGCGTCGGTGCCGAGTGGGTGAGGGCGCCGACCGACACGGCATCCACCCCGCAGGCGGCCGCCGCGCGCGCCCCCCCCAGGCTCATGCCACCCGAGGCCTCAAGCTTCGCCCGCCTGGCGGTCAACGCCACCGCCGCCGACAGTTCGGCCGGGCTCATGTTGTCGAGCAGGATCCAGTCGGCGCCCGCCTCCAGGGCCAGGCGCACCCCGTCCAGGTCGTCGGCCTCCACCTCGACCAGAACATCCGGCAGCTCGCGCCGCGCGCGCGCCACCGCATCCACCAGACCGGCCCCGGCCAGGGCGAGGTGATTGTCCTTCACCAACACGCGGTCGAACAGGCCGAAGCGATGGTTCGTCCCCCCGCCCGCCTTCACGGCCGCCTTCTCCAGATGGCGCATGCCCGGTGTGGTCTTGCGGGTATCGAGCACCATGGCCGGGGCGGCCGCCCGCACGTAGGCGGCGGTCAGGGTGGCGATGCCCGACAGGTGACACAGCAGGTTCAGGAACGTGCGCTCGCCGCTCAGCACCGCGCGCGCCGGACCCGAGAGGCTCGCGACCACGGTGCCGGGGTGGAGCCGGTCGCCGTCGGCGCAATACCACTCACCGTGCAGGCCGCACTGATCGAGCACCTCCTGACCGGCCTCCCGGCCGGCCAGCACCCCCTCCACCCGCGACACCACCTGGGCGGTGGTGCGCAGGTCGGCGGGGATCGTCAGTTGCGAGGTGATATCGCCGCGCTCACCCAGATCCTCAGCCAACGCGGCGGCCACCAGCTCGGCGGTGGTGCTCACGCGAGCGCGAGCATCCGGTCGAGCGCCAACTTCGCGTTGTGGCGCATCTCGTCCTCCACCCGGATCACGTTCACCTCGTCCCCGGCGACCAGCGCCTCCATGCAGGCGGTCAGCTTCGGCAGGTCGATGCGGTTCTGGGTGACGCAGGGGCAGATGTTCGGGTTGAGCGAGCGGATGTTCTTGTCGGGGTGGCGCAGCCTCAGGCGGTCCACCAGGTTCAGGTCGGTGCCGATGATCAGGCTGGCGCCGGACGGCGCCTCCTCGCAGCGCCTGATGATGTACTGGGTCGAGCCGTCCTCGTCGGCGGCCTCGACCACCGGCCGCGGGCATTCCGGGTGCACGATCACGCGCACATCGGGATCCTCCTCGCGCGCCTGGGCGATCTGGGCGGGCGTGAACCCGGTGTGAACGTTGCAGAAGCCCTTCCATAGAATCATCTTGGTGGCGGCCAGATCGTCGGGGGCGATGCCGCCCAGCTCCGCCTTGCGCGCATCCCACACCGGGGCCGAATAGGGGTCGACGCCGAGCTTGGCGATCGTGTTGCGCCCCAGGTGCTCATCGGGGAAGAAGAACACCGCGTCGCCCTCGGAAAACGCCCACTCGAAGGCCTTCACCGCGTTGCCCGAGGTGCAGACCGCGCCGCCGTGCTCGCCCACGAAGGCCTTCAGATCGGCCCCCGAGTTCATGTAGGTGAGCGGAATCACGCGCTTGCCCGGCAGGGCGGCGGTCATCTGAGACCACGCGTCACGCACGGTGAAGATGTCGGCGCACTCGGCCAGGTGACAACCGGCGCTCAGGTCGGGCAGCACCACCGTCTGGTGCGGGGCACGCAACAGATCGGCGGCCTCGGCCATGAAGTACACGCCCAAAAAGATGATGTGGTCGGCCTCGGTGCGCTCGGCGCCGCGTTGGGCCAGGAGGAACGAATCACCGGTGACGTCGGCGAACTCGATCACCGCGTGCTTCTGGTAGTGGTGGCCGAGGATCACGGCCTTCGAGCCGAGCGCACGTCGTGCGGTCCACGCCCGTTGGCGCAGTTCCTGATCCACCTGCTCGGCGGGAGTCGGGACGGAGCATTCCGGGTCCCCCGTCATGGGGGTCGGGAGGAAAGTGGTCATATCGCCTCCTTAACCCGCTGCCTGCGGCGGCGGTGAGTGGGGGGTGCCAGCGGGTACGCCACCGCGCCGACCCACGCGACGCGTCGGGCCTGGGTGGGATCCTCGTCGGGGAAATCCGTGCGGTGATGGGCGCCGCGACTCTCGGTGCGGGCCGCGGCGGCGCGCGCGGTGGCCCGGGCCACCAGCAGCAGGTTGTCGGTCTCGGGGTCGCCGGTCCAGTCCAGTTCGGCGAGGGTCCGTTCGGCGGCCGCGATTCCGTGGCCGTCGCGTTCCACGCCAACGCCCTCCCAGAGGGCGCGTTGCAGGGCGGCGCGCACCGTGCGGGGATCGCCGGGGCCGACCCGTCGCCGGATGGGGCCTGCGGATGGGCCCGCGGGCCAGTCGGTGCGGTCGGCATCGGCGAGCGCCTCGCGGGCGCCGCCGGCCAGCACGGCGGCCTCGAGCAGCGAGTTCGAGGCCAACCGGTTCGCTCCGTGGGCGCCCGTGCAGGCGGCCTCGCCGATCGCGTACAGGTGGGGGATGGTGGTGCGCCCGGCCAGGTCGGTCAGCACCCCGCCCATCGCGTAGTGGGCGGCGGGGGTCACCGGGATCGGATCGCGGGCCAGGTCGAGTCCGTGGGCGGCGCAGTTGGCGCTCACCGTGGGGAAGCGCGCGTGCACCTCGTCGGCCGGCAGATGGCGCAGGTCGAGCGTGACGGGCCGGCCGTCCGCGCGCGCTTGGCGCGCGATCGCCCGGGCGACGACGTCGCGGGGACCCAGTTCGGCCTGCGGGTGCAGGGCCGGCATGAACCGCCGCCCGTGGGCGTCGCGCAGATAGGCGCCCGCTCCGCGTACGGCCTCGCTCACCAACGCCAGCGGGCTCGTTCCCAACGCGAGGGCGGTCGGATGGAACTGGACGAACTCCAGGTCGGCCAGCGCGGCGCCGGCGCGGGCGGCCAGGGCCTGCCCGTCGGCGCTCGCCCCGGGCGGGTTGGTGGTGTGGGGGTACAGCTCTCCGGCGCCGCCGGTGGCCAGCACCACCGCGCGGCCGGCGCGTCGATGCTCGCGTCCCCGGTCGTCGCGGGTGAGCACGCCGACGGCCCGTCCGTCGCGCACGATCACCTCGAGCACGTGCTCGCGCTCGTGGACCTCCACCTGGGCGGTGCGCTCGAGGGCGGCGGTCAACGCCACGGCGATGTGGGCGCCGGTGGCATCGCCGCCGGCGTGCAGGATGCGCGGCGCCGAGTGGGCTCCCTCCAGACCCAGCAGGGTGCGATCGGGGTCACCGTCGAAGCGCACCCCCCACCCGCGCAGGATCTCCACCTGGCGGGGCCCCTCGCGGCAGATGCGCGCGGCGGCGGCCGGATCGCACAGGCCGGCTCCGGCGGCCATCGTGTCGGCCAGGTGCGCCTCAACCGAGTCGTTCGGCGCGATCGCGGCCGCCATTCCGCCCTGCGCGGCGCGGGTGCTGCCGTCGCCCAGCAGCCGTTTGGTGATCAGCACCACCGGGCCGTCTTCGGCCAGTCCGAGCGCCATCAGGGCGCCCGAGATGCCACTGCCCACCACGATTACCGGCTCTTCATGGGTTCGGAACACGGGTTTACGTCCTCTTGACAGAAAATGTCCGGAGAATTGCCGTCAAGCTGACAATAGCGGAGCGGCGACGGGGCGAAACCCCCCGATAACGCGTGACGATCCGCACGGAGTCATGCCCGACCCGCGTTCCGGGATGCGTGGCCGGCCACCGGACCGGACACCGCGGGGATCGGCGCTCGATGATCGACGAGCGACCACGGTTTCCCGCCATGGGGCGGCCGACGGCGCGACCGCCCCGGGTCGGATCAGCCGCGGCCCGCCCTCGTGCCCCAACCGCCCCAGCGGGCCAGGTTGTCCATCGAACGGAGCGTCGCCGGGCCGAGGGCACCCCGACCGGCCGGCTCCCGGACCCGTCGCTGGGTCTGGAAGCGCATCACCGCGCGGCGCACCAACGGGGTGTAGCGGTCGGCGGCGCCCTTCTTCGCGCCGAGCACACCGGCCCACTCCAGACGCGCGCGCGCCTCTCTGAGGACGACCGCCCGGATGCCGGTCAGGCGGCCACCGCCGGGCAGCAGACGGTCGCCGCGCGCACCGTGCAGCCCCGCGTCGCGCAGTCCGGTGAGCCGCAGCGGCGCCGGCACCGGCGCTACCACCCGGGTGATGTTCCCCGCCCGGTCGCGCGCGATGACCACCGCCACCTCGCCGGCGGGCACCATCATGCTGCCGCGCGCCCGCGACCGCGTGGCGTCGTTCACGCTCACGCTCGCCACGCCGGAGGACCGGTCGGTGACGACCCACACGATGCTTCCCTGCCGGCGCCCCGGGCGGGCGCTGGCGCGCACGGTGATCGTCGGGCCCCGGGTGTCGACGATCGCCGTCGCCACGCGGGTGGTCCGGTTGCCCACCACGTCGGTGGCGACAATCGTCACGCGGTGGCGCCCCTCGGGAATCGGCAGGAAACCGTCACGGATCGCGACCGCCCGTCGATTGCCGATCGCTCCGGTCACCTGGGCGACGCCGCCGGCATCCTGCACGATCACCCGCAGGCGGCGGCCGATCATGCGGGTCTCGATCGTCGGCGCGACCCCGTCCACGATCACCGTCAACCCGCTGCGCAGAACGCGACCGTTCGGCAACGTGGCCGTGACCGTGACATCGCTGGAGCCTCGTCCCAGGGCACGGGTGACCTGAGCGCCCTCCATCGTGCGCCCGTCGGGAAAGCTCCACCGCACCACGGCACCCCGGGGGGCCGTCGCGCTGAAGGTGACCTTCTCGCCCGGTTTCGCGAAGGGAGAGGAGGCGCGGGCGGTCAGGCGGTCGGGGCCAAGGTCGGGGCCGTACACGGTGATTCGCGCGGCCACCGCGCGATTTGCGGCGGCGGCGACCGAGGTGATGGTCAGCTCGTGCGCGCCGGGCTCCAACGCCACCCGGGCGCTGCGCATCGCGGCGGGCAGACCGGCGGCGGCGACCGTGTCGGGTGGGGCGTTCGTGCTCACGACGGGCGAGCCGTCGACGGCGATCTCATAGGTGACCCCGCCGGAGATCACCTCGTGCACGATCTCGGCCGAGGGGGTCGAGTTGCCCTCGGCGTCCAGCGCGATCACCTGGTAGCGGTAGATGCTGCCGCGGTCGGCGGCGGGCATCCAGCGCAGAAGGACCCCGTCGTCGGGGGCCTCCGACGCGACCGCGCCGACGGCGACGGGCACCGCCACGTCGAGCGCTCCCGGGTCGGTGAAGCGCGGGCTGTCGACGGTGGCGACGGTGGTGCCATCGCGCACGATGCGGTAGCTGCTCGCGCCGGGCGCCGGCGTCCAGGTGAGGTTCGCCGGCCAACCGGCTGCGTCGGGTGCCGCCGGCTGGGTGGGCGGGGTTCGCCTGGGGGTGGTGATGCGCACCTCGTTCACCGGCGAGGCGTTCCCGAGCCGGTCGTAGGAGACCGCCTGGTAGGTGTAGGTGGTGCTGTCGAGCAGGTTCGCGTCGCGCACGGTGCCGAAGTCGCCGTTGTGCACCAGGCGGCCGTTCTCGGTGATCACGACCCGCACCGCCGGCTTGCCGCCGGGGGGCGCGGAGCTGTGTACCAGCACGGCCCCGCGGGAGGAGTTGAGGGGCACCGTCGCATCGGGCGAGACGATCAGCAGCGGCGCCCCCGGCGGGGCGCGGTCGATGCGCGCCGAACCGGCCCCGCCGGGGGTGGTCGGCGTCCACGCGCCGACGTTCCCGGCCCGGTCGATCGCGCGGAAGGCGACCAGCGTCTCCCCCTGGGCGCTCACCGCCACCGCGGCGCCGGCGGCGGGCGCCGTCCAGGTGCTGCCACCGTCGAGTGAGAGGCGGTATTCGAAGCTCGCGACGCCCGAGGCGTCGTCCTGGCCGGTGGCCGTTACGTCGACCGACGCGGCGTTGCTCCACTGGCCGCTGGCGCCGTGGATGGTGGCGCTCGGCGGGGTGCGGTCGATGCGGATGGCGCCCGGCCCATCGGGCGAGGCGAACGACCACGCGCCGATGTTGCCGGCGTTGTCGACCGCCCGGAACTGCACCAGGGTGGTGCCCACCGACTCGACCGCGACCGACGTTCCGCCGGCCGGCGAGGACCACGACTGGCCACCATCGGTGGAGAGACGATATTGGGTGAATGCGACCCCCGACAGGGCATCGGCTGATGTGGCGGCGGCGGTCACCGAGGCCGCGTTGGTCCACGTTCCATCCGCCCCGGTCACCGACACGGTCGGGAGCTGGCGGTCCAACTGGACGGTCGCGGCCGGCGCCCAGAGGGAGGTGTTGCCCACCGCGTCGACGGTGCGCATGCGCACCAGGGTGACGCCTTGGCCGCTGACGGTGGCGGTGCCCCCGTTGGTGGCGCCGCTCCACCTGTCGCCGCCGTCGGTGCTGGTCGCCCACTGGTAGCCGGCCACGCCCGAGCCGCCGTCGGTGCCGCCCGAGGCGGACACCGTCACCGAGGCGGCGTTCGACCACCCGGTGGCGTTCGCGCCGATGGTCGGGGGGGTGGGGCGGGTACGGTCGAGCCGCACGCTGCCGGAGCCCCCGGCGACCGACGCGCTCCAGGCGCCCGCGTTGCCGGCGTTGTCGACCGCCTGGAACTGCACCAGGGTGGTGTTCTCGCCGCTGATCGTGACGGTGGAGCCGCTCTGGGGTGCCGACCAGGCGACGCCGTTATCGGTGGAGATTCTCGAGCGGTAGCCGGCCACGCCGGATGCGCTGTCGCTGGTGCCCGACGCGGTCACGGTGACCGACGGGGAGCCGCTCCAGGCGCCGGTGGCGTTGGTGAGGGTCGGCGTGCCGCTCGGCGGCGTGCGATCGATGCGCACCCCGCCCTGACCCGCAACATCCGAGGTGGTCCAATCGGAGAGGTTGCCGGCGTTGTCCTCGGCCCGGAACTCCACCCGGCTGGTTCCTTCGGCGGTGATCGTGGCGGTGGTGGCCCATGAGTCGGTGTCGGCGGGGGCGTTCGACCACGGCGATTCGTTCCACGGGCCGCCGTTCACGGAGGACCGATACCTGATGCGCTTGATGCGTGACACGCCGTCGGTGGAGGTGCCCTGCACGGCCACCGAGGCGTCCTTGGTCCAGTGATGGGTGTTCCCGCTCACCGTCAGCACCGGCGCGCCGATGTCGATGCGGGCGGTGGCCGCCGGGGTGATCGGGTTGGGCCACCAACTCGACAGGTTGCCGGCCCGATCGACCGATTGGAACTGCACCAGGGTCGTTCCCTGGTCGGCCGTCGTCAGCGGCAGCGACGATCCGCTGATCGGCGCACTCCAAGTGGCGCCGCCGTCGGTGCTGGTGTGGTAGCGGTACCCGTGTGGGGCGTCCTTGAGGCCCGAGTCGCGGTCGGTCGCCCCGCGCGCGCTGATGGTCAGGGGCAGGTCACCGCTGCGCTTCCA
>DAOKZF010000027.1:0-2300 GCA_035325785.1 Miltoncostaeaceae bacterium | reverse complement strand
ACCCGCCGCTCACCCCGGGGGGCGCGTTGCGATAGGGATGACCGTTGTCGAGATCCTGGGAGCCGTTGCTCGCCCAGCGGTCGGCCAGGTAACCCTCGATCAACAGGCGCTCGTCCGCGGTGAGCACCCGATCGAACATCACGATCTCGCCGATCTGGCCGGCGAGCATGTTGGCGGAGGTCTGGTGATTCCCGATCGAATCGACGGTCCATGCATTCCCGGTTCCGGACGCGCCGGCGCCGGGCATTCCGTTGCGTCGGACGCTCAGCGTGCCGTCCGCCGCCGTCGTGCCGACGAGCACCTGCCATTCCGACTGAGACGCGCTCGGACCGAAGGCCGTTGCCCCGTTGAGGTGCGCCTCCGCGTTCCCAGTGATGCTCGCGGTCCCGAACAGCAGGCCCGTGTTCGAGTCGTGCTTGGTCACCAGCGCGTTGTGGTCGCCGACCTGCTCCTTCTGGGCGGCCACGATGATCGTGCGCGGTTGCTGAGCGGGGAAGGTGAGCCACTGGTTTCCGTTGAACTTGATCGCGGCATGTCCGTTCTGGGCATCGAGGACGCGCGTCGGCTGGTTCGCGAACGTCCCCTGGGTTGCGTCGGGTCCGTCGCCTCTGACGTCCTTCCATGCGCTGATGGATGACCCGCCGAGGATGAGCGACGATTCATCGGAGGCGTCGAACCACGCCATCAGGCCGGGAATCTGATCGGGCCGGGCACCCGGGGCGGTGGGCGCGACCGTGTCGATCCGCACCGTCTTTCGCTGCCACGTGGAGGCGTTGCCCGCTAGGTCGGTGGCCCGGAATTCGACCAGGGTGGTGCCGTGCGCCGTGATGAGGGGGCCATCGTTCTCAGACTCGTAGGGGTGCGGGCCATCCCAGCTGCTGCCGTTGTTGGCGGACGTGCGAAACTCGATCGCGTCCACGCTGGCGCAGCCGACATCGGTAGCGGTCGCGGTCACCTTCACCGGAGTATTGGACCACGGCAGCGGATCGGCACCGGTCGGGCTCATGCTGACGGAGGGCGGTGTGCGATCGATGCAGACACTGGCCTGTACCCACTCCGAGTCCCCGTCGTCGCTGGACGTGCGGAACCGCACGTGGTGGACACCCTCGGTCAAGAAGGTGAACGAGTGGGTGTTCTGGTCCGAGACGGGGAGCGACCACGGGGCAGCTGGTCCCGATGTCGGCCCCCATTGCATGTCGATGTCGTAGCCGGCGGCGGTCGCCGTGAACTCGACCGACGCAGCGCTCGTGACGTCCACGTCGGGCGATCTGGTCACCACCGGTTCCGGCGGCGGATCGCCGGGGTCGGCACCGGCCAGCGGCGACAGGAGCAGGCCGCCGACCAGCAGGGCGGCACACAGCAAACGGAGCAGGCGTGGGTTCATCACGCATCACGCATCGGCAGCCGCGCGAAGGAGTTGAGTGTCACCGTCGCCGGCGGACATCCGACCACCGATCCGCGCCCGGCCGGTCGCCGGCCGATGGAAGCCCGGTCGCATAGAGTGAGTGGTCGTGACCATGCGCATCTCTCCGCGGTTGGCCGCCATGCCGCACTACGAACCGGGCCTCAGCACGGCCGAGGTCCTGGCCCGCTTCGGGCTCACCCGGGCGGTGAAGCTGGCCAGCAACGAAAGCCCCTTCCCGCCGATGCCCGAGGTGGTCCGGGCGATCACCGCCGACATCGGGGGGCTCAACCGCTACCCCAACGGTCCCGCGGGCGCCCTGCGCGAGGCGCTGGCCGAGCGGCATGGGGTGGAACGGTCGCAGGTGTGCATCGGCAACGGATCGTGCGAGCTGTTGCTGCTGGCCGGCCAGGCGCTGCTCGATCCCGGCACCAGCGTCATGTACGCGGAGCCGTCGTTCAGCCTCTACCCCCACCTGGCGGTCGCGGCCGGCGCGCGGGCCGTGGCGGTGCCGTTGGCCGACGACGGCGGCCACGACCTCGACATGATGGCCGCCCAAGTCGACGAGACCACCCGCCTGGTGATCGTCTGCAACCCCAACAATCCCACCGGGGTGTACCGCTCGGCCGACGAGCTCGAGGCCTTCCTCGACCAACTGCCCGAGGATCTGCCGGTGCTGATCGACGAGGCGTACAACGATTTCGTCAGCGCGGTCGATCGCGGCCGGATGCTGTCGGCCGCCCGGCGACGGCCGAACCTGCTGATCACGCGCACCTTCAGCAAGGCCCACGGCCTGTGTGGTCTGCGCGTCGGCTACGCGATCGGCGGCCCCGAGTGGATCGCGGCGCTCGCTGCCGCGCGCCCACCCTTCAACACCAACGCCCTGGCCCAGGCGGGC
>DAOKZF010000026.1:4277-13150 GCA_035325785.1 Miltoncostaeaceae bacterium | reverse complement strand
ACCGCCACGACCTGTTGACGCAGGCCGCCGGGCACCTCGTACACCACCCGCCGAAGTCGAGCGTCAAACACGGCGCGATTCGGGAATCGTCCACCCTTGCTGGCCTGGGCCCACCGCACCGACCCGTCGGGATTGACCGCCCGCAGGCCACCGTTGGCCGCGCGCACCACCGCTCCGCTGCCGAGTCCCGCGAGCGGTTCCACCGGGACGAAGTCGTCCTTCACGGTGTCGCCGGTGTCATACATCCCGCGGATCACGCCGTCGCCCACGCCCACCGCGTACATCCGATCATTGATCTGCTCGCCGGTGACCGCGTCCTTGAGCCCACCGAACGTCAGGTAGGCGACACCCTCACGATCCCTCACCACGCGCGGCGGGACGTTCCACGTTCCACGTCCCATCTGGACGCCGGGAACAGGAGTGTTCCAGATCACCTGCCCCTGCCCGCGACGAACGATCACCTGTCGCCGTTGACCCAGCGCGGCCGGATCGGGTTCGCTCTCACCGCTGATGCAGGACCCGTCGCCCAACATCAGCCCGACGCAGACCGGAGCGTCCGCGCCGGTACGCGTATAGGCCCACGTCGTGATGCCGGTGAAACCCATCGGGCCGAACGTGCCATCGGGCTGGCGCAGGGGCCGGATGTCACCGTGGCAGATGCCGCAGTCCTGGTCGCGCACGCGCCGCCAGAGCAATGTGCCGTTCTGCCGATAGGCGGCGGTGGTGATTTTCGGCATATCCCAGCCGACGACGACCGCACCGCCACCCTGATGGGTCATCACCGCGATCGGGTCGTCGGGTGCGGCCCGCTGCACCACGACCCGCGGTTTCGCGCTCGCACCGCTCGCGAACACGACGCACGCGGCGAGCACGCCCGCGCTGATCCCCCCGAGACGCGCCCTGGTCATCCACGACATCGACAACCTCCTCAATCGTATCGACCGACCGCGAGGAACCTTATCGTGTATGGCTGGTGGAAGCTCTCCGCTCCGCGGCCGCGCGCGCCGCGTCGGCCAAGGTGTCATCCAGGGGCGAAAACTCCACGGGCGCGCCGGTGCGGTGCTCCAACGCCCACCGGAGGAGCACATCCGCCAGCCACGGGTTCTTCGGCAGGAGGGGACCGTGGAGATAGGTGCCGATCGCGTGCCCCTGCACGGCTCCCTCCGTGGCGTCCTCGCCGTTGTTGCCATGCCCCTGCACCACCCGCCCCAGCGGCCGCGCCCGCGCGCCCAAACGCGTGCGCCCGGCGTGGTTCTCGAAGCCCACCACTCGGCGCACCTCGCCCTCGAGTTCGGCGTCGATCACCAGATCGCCGATCAGACGCGTCGACCCGGCGACCGTGTCGAGATCGAGCACGCCGATCCCCGGAATCCGCTCGCCATCGGCGGTCGTGTAGCCGTGACCGGCAAGCTGAATCCCGCCGCAGACGCAGAGCATCGCCGCCCCGTTGGCCACCGCGCGACGCACCCCCTCGGCCTTCGTCTCGACCAGGTCATGGGCCACCGCGCGCTGGTCCGTATCCTGCCCACCACCGAGGTAGAACAGGTCGTACGCCGCATCGTCGCCGAGAACATCGCCCCGCTCGAGCGCGGTGACCTCCAGCCGCAGGCCGCGCCATTCCAGACGGCGGGCGAACACGGCCATGTTCCCCCGGTCCGCATAGATGTTCATCACGCTCGGATACAGATGCGCGATCCGCACGGCGGGCACCCCGCTCATGCGCTCACCGCCCGGCAACGACGGATCTGGGTCTCGGCCCCCGGTCCCAGCGGCCCGCCGGCGAAGTCACCGTGCAGGGCGATGGTCTCCAATCCGGCGCGCGCCAGCAGGTGCTCCATCTCGACCGGGTGGAAAAGGTGCACACGATGGTGGCGCAGATACTCCTCCTCGGAACCGTTCCGGGTCCGCTCCCGGACGCGATGGGTGAACTCCAGGGTCTGGCTGACCGGGTCCCACGTGTCGTACCAGGCGGAGTGGGTCAACGTGACACCCGAGCGCGGATCGGTGAACGATCCACCATCGCGCTCCTGGCCAAGGGTCATGGCGATCTCGACCGCATCGGGCAGAGCCACATCGAAGATCACCTCGCCCTCCGGCGCCAGATGCCGCCGTGCCGCGCGAAGACAGGCCAGTTGATCCGCCGGCTCGGTGAGCGCCTGGAGGGTGTTCATGGCGATGATGATCAGCGGGAATCGCTGGTCGAGGGAGAACGAGCGCATGTCCGCGCGCACCGGGTGCAGGCGCGCGGCGACGCTCTCGTCCATGGTCGCGCGGGCGCGCTCCAGCTGGTCGACCATCGCCGGCGAACGATCGAGCGCCCACACCCGGCGGCCGTCGCCCACCAAGGC
The DNA here is from genome assembly GCA_035325785.1 of Miltoncostaeaceae bacterium. Taxonomy (GTDB): domain Bacteria; phylum Actinomycetota; class Thermoleophilia; order Miltoncostaeales; family Miltoncostaeaceae; genus JAVJSF01. The sequence continues at coordinate 10,802 of DAOKZF010000026.1, read as the reverse complement.
CAGCGCAACCCTGCCGGCCGCCGCCCCCAGATCGAGCACCGGGTCATCGAGGCGGGCCGCCTGCGACCGCCAGAAGTCGAGGTCATCCCGGGAGTGGGCATGCTCGCGCAGGAAACGAACCGCCTCATCAGCGCTCATGCCAGAAATCCTTCACCACCCCGCGCTCGGCCAGCAGCCGGCGCAGCTCCAACATCGCGGTGTAGGTCGGGAGCACATACAGCGTCCCCCCGGGCGGGGTGCCCGCCAACGCAGAATCGAGGGCCCGCCGTGGGTCCGGCTCGATCCGCGCAGCGGGAGCGACGATGCCCGAGTAGTGCAACCGCAGGGCCAGTTCGTGCGCGCGATCGCCCGTCAATGTGAGCGCGGCGCAGCGCTCCCACAGCGGCTCGTAGTCGACATCCCAGATCCACGAGGTATCCCGCCCGTCGGCGGCGCGATCGTTGAGCGACATGAGCAGGTGAGCGGGGCGCTCATCGAGCAGCACCGTGCGGACGGTCTCGTTCGCCCCGGCGGGATTCTTCGCCAACAACAGCACCAGATCGCGCCCGTCCACCGTCAGGCGCTCCGCCCGACCGAACGCCGCATCCGCGCGCGCCAAACCGCGCGCGATCTGCTCCGGCTCGAGCCCCAGGGCAATGGCGGCGGCCACGGCGGCCGTCGCGTTGTAGGCGTTGTGCACCCCCGGCAGCGGGATATCGGCCACCACCGGCCCCCGGGGGGTCTCAATCGTCAGAGACAGGCCGTCGACGCCGCGCAGACCCACCTCGGTGGCGCGCACATCCGGCCGGGGCCGGTGCGCCCCGCAGGCGGCACAGGCCCAGTCGCCCTGGTGGCCCAGGGTCACCCGCCGATAGGTCAACGGTCCGGCACAGCGGCGGCAGCGAATCGAGTCCGCGGCGTGGGGGAGCCCCTCCAAGCGCACGCGCGGGTCGTCGATACCGAACAGCAGCGGCGCCCGGTGATCGTCGACGAAGGCGGCGATCGCCGGATCATCGGCGTTCAGAACACAGCGCGATGCGGCCGGCAGGGCACCGATCATGTCCCGCCAACGATCGGCGATCGACTCGAGCTCGCCGTGGCGGTCCAACTGGTCGCGGAAGAGGTTCATCAGCACGAGCACGCGCGGCGGCAGTTGGCGCGCGACGGCCGGCAGGGCGGCCTCGTCGACCTCGAACAGCGCTCCGCGCGGATCACGCGACCCGATGCCGGCCTCGAGCAGGGCGGTGGAGACGCCGGTCACCAGATTGGCCCCCGAGGGGTTACTCACGACGGGCCTGCCCGCCTCGCGCAGACAGGATGCGATCAGGCGGGCGGTGGTCGTCTTACCGTTGGTCGCCGAGACCAGCGCCGTCGGCCCGTCGAGGCGCCTCCCGAGGCGCGCGATGCCATCCGGGCACAGGCGCAGAAAAACCGTACCCGGCAGGCTCGTCCCGCCGCCCCGACCGAGGCGCCGCGAAAGGGCCCCCGCGGCGCGTGCCGCGATCAGAGCCGGGCCGAGCGGCACACGCAGCGTCGGCGCGCTCACCCGGCGGACGCTGCCGTACCGTCCGGCGCCCCCACGATCACGTTCGCCAGCGGCACGCGGAACAGACCGTGATCGAGCACCCCGGCCAAGGCGCGCGCCTCGGCCGCCACCCGCTCCCAGTCGCCACCGTTCGGCACCCTCACGTCGATCAATCCCATGCCGTCGTCGCTGAGCTCCCCGCGCACGGACGGACTCAGGTGGCTCAGTTGATTCATCACCCGGGCGACGGCGAACGGCACGACCGCCAGCGGGAGCAGCCCCCATTCATCCAGATTCGCGACGATCTTCGGCCGATCCACCAGCACCAGAAAGCGCCGGGCGGCGTCGGCGACCACCCGCTCGCGCACATGCGCCCCGCCGGCACCCTTGATCACCAGGCCGCGCGGATCGACGGCGTCCGCACCGTCGAAGGCCAGATCGAGCGGCGGCCCCATCTCGACCAGCGAAATCCCCAGCTCTCGCGCCAGCTCGGCGCTCGCCCGCGAGGTGGCGACCGCGTCGACCCGCAGTCCCGCCTGGACGCGTGCGCCCAGAGCCCGGATGCCGGCGGCCGCCGCTCTGCCGGTCCCCAGACCCACCCGCATTCCGTCTTCAATCAGGGCCGCGGCGTGCTCGCCGGCCGCCGCCCACGCATGTGCACGATCATCCATTCGGCAAAGGGTATGCGAGACTGACCCCATGAGTGAAACCGGCACGCCGATCACCGTGATCGACACCCATTTGGCGGGCCGCGAGCGGCTGACGGCCTGCTATCTGCTCCTGGGCGAGCGGCCGGCGATCATCGACCCCGGTGCCGAGACGTCCACCCAAACGGTCGTGGACGCTCTCGGGGCCGCCGGCCTCGGGCCGGACGATCTCGCCTGGATCGTGTTGACCCACATCCACCTGGACCACTGCGGCGCCACCGGCGGTATCGCCGCCGCCTTCCCGAAGGCCACGGTGGTGGTTCATCCGCGCGGGGCACGCCATCTGGCCGAGCCCGATCGCTTGGTCGCCGCGACCGCGGCGGTTCACGGGCCTCGCGCGTCCCTGTACGGCGGGCTGCGTCCCACCGCGCCGGAGAGGATCACCGTCGCCGAAGACGGACACATGGTGGACCTGGGCGGTGGCCGCCGGCTGGAAATGTTCGAGACGGTCGGCCACGCGCGCCACCACATGGCGGTTCACGACGAGGCGACCGACTCGGTGTTCGCGGGCGATGCCGTGGGCGTCACGTTCCCGGGTGGAGGGCCGTATCCGGCGATGCCGCCGTCGGACATCGACCTGGAGGGCTGGCGGCACTCGCTCGATCGGATCTCCGACCGCCGACCGCGGGCCCTCTACCCGACCCACTTCGGGCCCGTGCCGGATCCCCAACAGACCATCGCCACCGTGCGCGAGCAGTTGGCGACCACCGCCCGCGCGGCGCGCGCGGCGTGGCGGGGGGGGGGGGGAGTGAGCGCGGTCGCCGAGGCCCTCGACCACGATCTGCCCCTGGCGCCGGCGGTGCGCGACCCGGCGGCCCTCGCCCAGTGGGAATTCATCGGTTGGCGTGAGGCGAACCCCGACGGGGTCGCCGCGTGGGCCCGTTCCCGCGAGGAGCGCGATGAGTCGTAGGGGGTCGGTTTCCCTCTCATGATGGCGCCGCGGTGAAAAACGTCACGACCGAGCTGGTGGTGCTGGCCGTGCGCACCGGGCGTCTGGAGGCCCTGCTGGTGCGCCTGCCGGGCGAATCGGTGGCCGACGGCGTCGAGGTGGAGCACGCCGCCCGACGGGCGCTGGCGGAGCAGACCGGCATCCGCGGGATCGTGCTGGAGCAGCTCTACAGCTTCGACCGGGACGGGGCGCGAGCCCTGTGCGTGGCGTACATGGCCCTCGTCGCCGCCGACCGACATCCGCTCACCCCCGGCCCCGGGGTGGTCGAGGCGCGCTGGTTCGCGCTGGAGGACGTTCCGACGCTCGACGCCGACCAGGCGCGGGTGCTGGCCGACGGTCGCGCCCGGATCCGGGCGAAGGCCTCCTACGCTCCGATCGCCCTCCACCTGCTGCCGGAGGAGTTCACCCTCGGCGAGCTGCAAACCGCCTATGAGGCGGTGCTCGGGCATCCCCTGGACCCGCGCAACTTCCGCCGCGACGTGCTCGCCGGGGGAGTGGTGCGCGAGGCGGGAACCCTGCGGGCCGACGGTCCCGGCCGGCCCGCGCGCCTGTACCGCTCGGGCGGTGGCGACTTTCAGGTGTCGGCCCGGGAACGGCGGATCGCCCGCGCGATTTCCGGACGGTGAACGCACGATCGGGACGGACGCCGACCCGGCGGGGGACGCATCGACCCGCGTGACGGCCCACGCTCATGGTAGCTTTTCCTCAGGTTCACGCCGGTAATGACAAGGACGACGCATGGCTCATCACAACGACGAGGAATTCCTGCCCGCAACCTGGCCGTTCCGGCTGGCCGCGACCGTGCTGATCGCGGGCCTGATCTGGTTCTGCCTCGGGATGGCACTTCACGACGTCGGCACCGAACTGGCGAACATCATGCCGATCTTCTACTCGAGCGTGGTGGTCGCGTTGGTGCTGGTGCTCGGCGGGGCGATCTACAACATCAGCCGTCAGCGGGGTGGCGCGGCCGCCAAGTGATCGGCCCCCGCGTTCGGGCGACCCACCGTGCCTGACGCCCCCGTGAATCGGCGGGGGCGGCTCTTGGTGGCCGCGCCGTCGCTGGTCGACCCGAATTTCCGGCGCGCCGTCGTGTTGATGATCGAGCATTCAACCGACGGCGCGCTCGGCGTGGTTCTGAACCGGCCCTCAACCACGCGCGCGGCGGATGTGTTGCCGGAACCCCTCGCCCAGCTCCTGCCCGAGGATGAGCTGGTGCACGAGGGAGGCCCGGTGCAACCGGAGGCCGTGATTGTGCTGGCCGACTTCCGGAATCCTGAGCAGGCGGCGGATGCCGTCCTGGGATCGGTGGGGATCGTCAACCCCCATGAGTCACCGGCGGCGCTGGCCGGCGCGCTGGGCGCGGTCCGCGCCTTCGGCGGTTACGCCGGCTGGTCCGAGGGTCAACTGGAGCAGGAGATCGCCGAGGAGGCCTGGATCGACGCGCCCTGTCGGGCGGAGGACGTCTTCACGGACGATCCGCATCACCTCTGGGCGCGGGCGCTCGAGCGCAAGGGGGGACGTTGGCGGATCATCGCCCGTCTGCCCGAGGATCCTTCGGTGAACTGACGCACGCGCCTCGCCGATCCGTCGGCCGGCGAGGCGCGTCGTCGGGTGCCGTGCGGGCTTAGCCCAGACGTCCCGAGTCGGGCAGCGAACCGAGCTTCTGGAGCGACTGGCTCTCGACCTGACGGATCCGTTCGCGGGTCACGTTGAACATCCGGCCGAGCTCATCGAGCGTGCGGGGCTTTTCGCCGCGCAGGCCGTAGCGCAGCTCCAGCACGCGCCGTTCGCGGTAGCTGAGCTGGTCGAGCAGGTCGCGCAGCGCCTGTTCGCGCAGACTGGTCTCCGCGGAGGCCTCGGGCGCAACGCTGTTCTCGTCGGCCAGGAAGCGTCCCAGCTCGGATTCCTCCTCCTCGCCCACCGGCTTCTCGAGCGAGACCGTCGGCTGGGCGCTGCGCAGAATCTCCTCGACCTCGTCGGCCGGCAGGCCGGCCGCCTCGCCGATCTCCTCGACGGTCGGCTCCCGCCCGAGCTGGCCGATCAGGACCCGCTCCGCCCGGCTGATCTGGTTGAGCTTCTCCACCACGTGCACCGGAATGCGGATCGTGCGCCCCTTATCGGCCAGCGCACGGGTGACCGCCTGGCGGATCCACCAGGTGGCGTAGGTCGAGAACTTGAACCCGCGCCGCCAGTCGAACTTCTCGACCGCGCGCACCAGCCCGAGGGTCCCCTCCTGAATCAGGTCCAGGAAGGGCAGGCCGCGCCCGCGGTAGCCCTTGGCGATGGAGACCACCAGACGCAGGTTCGCCTCGACCATCTGTTGCTTGGCCGCCTGGTCGCCGGCCTCGATTCGCTTGGCCAGGCGGACCTCGTCGGCGGCGGTCAGCAGGGGCACCCGACCGATGTCCTTCAGGAACAGCTGCAACGAGTCGGTGGTCTGCTCGACGGCGGTCACCGCGCGACGGGGACGCTCCGCCTCCTCGGCCAGCTCGGCGGCCTTGGCAACGGCCTCTGCCTGTTCCAAGAGGTCGATGCCGGCCTCTTCCAGATGCTGGTACACCGTCTCGGCCGCATCGGCGTCGAGGCCGAGTGCGTCGAGCACCTCGGCGACCTCCTCCATGCCGAGGAAGCCCAGCTCCTGCCCGCGGACGATCAGCCGGCGCAGTTCCTCGTCTCGCGCCAAGCCGCTCAGTTCGGTGGTGCTCATCCGCCTCCGTTCGCGCGTGTATACCCAGGGCCCACAACGCTGTCGGCGTGCGGCCATGTTTCCTTGAATGAACCGGTGTCTACCGGAGCGCCGCCGCTGCCTCACCGTCGCCGCCGGCTGCCCCGTTCAGGCGGGGGACCGCACGCGTGCCAACGACCAACGAGACGACGACCAATTCCGAGAAGACTATGGTGCCATTCGCGCCATCAGTCAAGCCCGAAATACCCATCGGATACGGCATCCGCGCCGTCTTTCGTCACCGGCTCATCCGGTCAGCGGTAGCCGCAGATCGGCCACGGCGCCGGACCGCGCTGGACGTAGAGCATCGCCGCCCGCAGATCCTGTTCGGCCTCCGACGCGCCCGCCGGATCGCCGCTGCCGCCGATCGCCGCCCAGGTGCTCACATCGAACTGGTATTTCCCGCGATAGAGACCGCCGGACGAGATGGCCCGCGGGTTACCGCCCGATTCGCAGGCGGCGATCCGGTTGAGCGTCTCGTAGGACGGGCCGCCGGCGAGCGGCCCATCACCCGATGGGGTCGGGGTGGGGGCGGGGGTCGGATCCTGTGCGGGCGGGCGCGTCGCGCTCGGCGGCGCGGTCGGCGGGTCGCGGGGGGCGGCGGGCGGTGCGGTCGCCCGGGCCCGGGCCCGCACCGCTC
>DAOKZF010000026.1:0-4267 GCA_035325785.1 Miltoncostaeaceae bacterium | reverse complement strand
CGCCGCCTCGGCCGCCGCGCGCGCCCGCGCGAGGGCGGCGGCCCGTTCGCGGCGGGCGATGAGACCGTCCAGCGCGTCGCGGGCGCTGTCGAGCACCGCGCGGCGACGAGCCAGGAGACGCTCGACCTCCTGGCGGCGGACGCGCGCCTGTTGCGCCGCGCGCACGGACGCGGCGCGCTGGGCAACCAGCGAGCGGCGGATGCGTTCGAGTTCCTGGCGCGCCTCGCGCAGCGAGGCGACCGTGGCGGCGTCCCGCCGGCCGGCGCGGATCTGGAGGTCGCGCACGAGGACCGCATCGCGCAGGTTCCCGGTCGACAGCAGCACGGCCACCGCGCCCGGCTCCGGATGGGTGTAGAGGGAGACCAGGCGCTCCGTCAGACGGGCGCGCGCCGCGGTCTGACGCACCCTCACGCGCCGGGCGGTGTTCCGGTTGGAGGCAATCTCCCGCTGCAGCGCCCTCGCGCGCTGTTCGCTGCGCGCCTGAGCGTCGGCGGCCTCATCGGCCTGCACGTCGATCGCACTCAGCTCGGCCTCGAGCGCCCGCACCTGCTCCCGCCGCGCGTCGATCGCGTCGCGCCCGGGCGCCGATTGGGCCGCCGCGGCGCAGACGCCGCCGACGACCATCAACAGGCCGATCATGCACAGGCACAGGGCCGCCATCCGGGAGCTGCGCATCGCGCGATCGCGGGAAACGGATCCGAGTGGACTGCTGACGGGATTCCTCCGGCCGGTGGGTCTTCGCGGGCCGTCCGCCACCCCGGGGGGTCGGGATGTGCGGGACGGCGGCGTCCCTTGCGGCGGCCAGAATAGCGAGGCCCCGCCGGCGCGCAACGATGCACGCCGACGGGGCCTCCCCGTGCCGGCCCCTCGTGGGACCGGCGGCGATGCTACGAGGCGGGCGTCGGCTCGCTCTCGACGTCGATCATCGGCACGGTGCCGGGCTCGGGCAAGACGGCGCGCGCGCCCGGGCCCTCGTTGGCGATGAACTCCTCGGTCAGCTCCCGGCAGACGTCGTCGGGGTACTGGACCGGCGGGCTCTTCATCAGGTAGGAGGACGGACCCTCCAGGGTGCCGCCCAGACCGCGGTCCAGGCCGAGCTTCGCCAACCGCACGGCGTCGATCACGATCCCGGCGGAGTTGGGCGAGTCCCACACCTCAAGCTTCAGCTCGATGTTCAGGGGGACGTCGCCGAAGCCGGAGCCCTCCAGGCGGATGTGGGCCCACTTGCGGTCCTTCAACCACGGCACGTGGTCGCTCGGCCCGATGTGGACGTCGTCCTTGTTGAACTCGGTGTCCATGATCGAGGTGACCGCGTTGGTCTTGGAGATCTTCTTCGACTCCAGGCGCTCGCGCTCGAGCATGTTGAGGAAGTCGGTGTTGCCACCGAAGTTGAGCTGCGAGGTGTGCTCCAGGCGCACGCCGCGCTCGCGCAGGATGCGGGTCAGGGCGCGGTGGACGATGGTCGCGCCGTCCTGGCTCTTGATGTCGTCGCCGACGATCGGCAGACCGCGCTCGGCGAAGCGCTCCTGCCAGTACTTCTCGCGGCCGATGAACACCGGGACGCAGTTCACGAAGCCGCAACCCGCGCGCAGGATCTGCTCCACGTACCACTTGGTGGCGTTCTCGGAGCCGACCGGCAGATAGCTGACCACCACGTGGGTGTTCGTGTCGCGCAGAATGCCGGTGATGTCGGCGGTGGGGCCCTCGGCCTTGGGAATGACCTCCGAGAGGTACTTGCCCAGCCCGTCGTGGGTCATCCCGCGGTGCACCGGCACGTCCAACTTCGGGACGTCGGAGATCTTGATGGTGTTGTTGGGCTCCGCGAAGATCGCCTCGGAGAGGTCGCGTCCCACCTTGCGGGCGTCGATGTCGAAGGCCGCGGTGAACTTGATGTCGCGGACGTGGTAGCCACCCAGGTCGACGTGCATCAGGCCGGGGACGAACTGGTCGGTGCGGGCGTTCTTGTAGTACTCGACGCCCTGCACCAGCGATGAGGCGCAGTTGCCCACGCCGATAATCGCTACGTTGACGGTGTCGCTCACGGGCGAACTCTCCTTGGCATTGGGGGCGGCGCCCCGGGCGGGGTCGCCTGTGCACTAAGTCTGTTTCCGTTTTTACACGAACAGAGCATTAGTGTAAAGTCCCGGCCGTGAACCGGAGACTGGTGGGATATGCGCGGGTTGCCCCCCGCGAGCGCGCCGACGAGCGCCCGCCCCTGGACAGCCAGCGCGCCGCGATCCGTGCCGCGGTCGCCGAGGGGGGCGACCGCCTGGTCGCGATCGAGGAGGACGTGCGCTCCGGACGCACCCTCCGCAGGCCCGGCCTGCGCGCGGCCGTCGCCGCCTGCCGGGCGGGGGAGGCGGACGGCATCGTGGTCTCGCAACTCGATCGCCTGACCTACTCGCTGCCCGACCTGGCCGAACTGGTCCGCTCGGCCGTCGCCGACGGCTACACCCTGATCTCCCTGGAGCCTCGCCTGGATCTGGCCAGCGACCCCGGCCGGGTGGTGGGGGAGGTGCTCGGCGAGGGCGCCCGCTGGCATCCGTCCGCGATCGCCCAGACCACGCGTGCGGTCGGCAGGCGCGTGGGTCGCCCCTCATCCACCCCGGCCGCGGTGGCCCAACGCATCCGGGGTCTGCGCGCGCAGGGAATGACGCTCCAGGCGATCTGCGACGTGCTCAACGCCGACGGGATCCCGACCCCTCGCGGCGGCGCCGAATGGCGACCCACCTCGCTGCGCTCGGTTCTGCGCGCCGAATCGCGCTGAGGCGCCACCGCCCGAGTCCGACACCCACGCACCGCACGGCGCCGCGTGCTCAGCATCGACTCAACGGTGAGATGATCCGCCCCGATATACCGCCTCGATGTATGGTCGAGCCTCATACCACGCCAGCGAAAGGACTCCCGTGGGCACCACCGGTCGTCGCTGTTATGTCGCCTCGCCCCTGGGATTCACCCCGGCGGGTCGGCTCTACTACCGACAGGTGCTGCTCCCGGCCCTGGGGGCGCTGGTCGAGGTCGTCGATCCGTGGTCCCTCACGCAGGCCTCCGAGTTCGCCGACGCGCACGCCGCGGGCACTCTCGAACGCTTTGTGATCGAGGTCGGACGGCGCAACGCGCGGGCGATCGACGACTGCACGGTGCTGGTGGCCTGGCTCGGCGGCCAGGAGATCGACTCGGGCACCGCGGCCGAGATCGGCTACGCCGCCGCCCGTGGGATGCGCTGCTTCGGGCTGAGAGACGACCTGCGCCGCGCCGGCGAGCCGGGAGCGGTGGTGAACCTTCAGGTTCAGGCGTTCATTGAGCTTTCGGGGGGAACCATCGCCGGGGACCTGGATGAGCTCATCACCACCCTCAGCCGGAGCCTGAGCCCGGCAACGCCCACCTGAGGGGCCGGGCGCGCGGGGCGCTCCGAGATGAGGCGCACACGCGGAGCGCTCCGGACCTGCCCAGCGCAAGCGAATGGCGGTTATGTCATGTGCTGCGACACCGATGGGGCGCGCCATCGCATCCCCGGGCCTCTCCCGCGCCGGCGGTACCGCTCGCTCTCTGCATCGGAAACCTCACATGAGGGGGGCGACAACCGATATCGACGCTAGGCTGCTCCCCCCAGCGGTACTCGACCCCGACCGCGAGCCTCGCGATGACGCCGACCGCGCCGCCCCAAACCGATGTGAATCCGGCCGTGAAATGGGTGGTCACCCGGCTCGGCGACGGCTGGACGGTGGTGGCCGGGCTCGCCCTGGTCTACCTGCTGGCCGCCCGACTCAGCCTCGCCGCGATGGACCCGGCCCAAGGGATCGTCGTCCTGTGGCCCATCAGCGGTCTGGGAGTCGTCTCGGTGGCGCTGGTCGCCCGTCGGCGGCGGGTGACGTTGGTCGGTGCGTTGATCGCCGCCGGACTGGTTGCGAACCTCTGGGCCGGAATGGCCTGGTGGCCGAGCACCGCCGTCGCGGTGGCGAACGGAGCCGAATCGTGGCTGGGCGCCCTCATACTGACGACCGCGGCCCGGCGGTCGGGTGATGCGGTACTGCACGGCGAACGGGCCGCCCTCGCCCTGGTGGGCACCGCCATTCTTGCGCCGGCGATCGCCGGTTTGGGAGCGGCCGTCGCGGTCACATCGAGCTTGGATGTCGTGTTCCTCGATGTGTGGCGCTCCTGGTGGATCGCCGACGGGCTGGGCATCCTGTTGGTCGGAATCCTCGCGCTCGCGATCCGCAGTCGCAGCGGCGGTTCCACCGAGACGCCGCCAATGCTGCAGTGGGCG